>NZ_JBEZDN010000146.1:0-19390 GCF_040648315.1 Pseudonocardia sp. NPDC049154 | reverse complement strand
GGGGGGCGACGGGGGGCGCGGGGGGGCCCCGGGGGGGGGGGGGGGGGGGGGGGGGGTGGGCGGGGGCCCCGCCCCCGCGCGGGTGCCCGGGGCACCCGCGGGGTGGGGGCGGGACGGGGCGGCGACCGCTCCCGGGGCAGGGCGTGGGGGATCCCGGCGCGCCCGCGCGCGGCGGGCGGCCCGCCGAGGTCGCGTGCGCTCATCGGGCCTCACCTGCGTTCTGCTCCGAGGAGGGCCGGGCGGGCCCGGGTGGCCCGGTCGGACGGACGGTCAGGCGTCGATCTCGCGGCGCCCCGGATCGTTCGCGGTGGAGATGGAGATGCTACGCGGCTTGGCCCTCTCTGCGACAGGGATGCGGAGGGTCAGAACACCGGAGCGGTAGTCGGCGTGCACGTGCTCGGTGTCGAGCGTGTCGCCGAGGAACAGCTGGCGCGAGTAGACGCCCAGGGGCCGCTCGGACACCTGCATCTCGACGTGCTCGTCGCGCAGCGTCGGGCGGCGCTCGGCCTTGACCGTGAGCACGTTGCGCTCCACGGACAGCTCGATCGCCGAAGGATCGACGCCGGGGAGGTCGAACTCGACGACGAACTCGTCGCCGTGGCGGTAGGCGTCCATCGGCATGGCGGCGGGGCGGGACCACGTCCCGGCGGCCGTCCCGAGGGCCTGCTGGGCGAGGCGGTCGAACTCACGGAACGGGTCGGTACGCATCAGCATCGCGGGTCGCTCCTTCCTGTCCGGCACTGTCGGCGATGCTTCCGGCCGGAACCTCCGGGCTCCGATCGGGATATCTGCATTCTGCACTACAGGTTTCGCCGGGCGCAAGCGTGCCGTTCCACTGGACCGTTCCAGATCAGCTCTCCCGGATCGGGACGATCTCACCGAGCCCCACGAGCATCACGGCCTTGCGGACCGGCGAGTCCGCGGGCAGCACGATCTCGAGGCCGACCTGCAGCAGCTCGAGGCGGTTCGCGAGGGTGAACAGCGCGCGCAACCCGGCGCTGTCGAGGTAGGTCAGCCCGCCGAGGTCCAGCACCACGGAGCGGGCGCGGTTGGTGATCACGTCCTGCAGGCGCTGCTCGACGGCTCCCGCGTTCTCCAGGTCGACCTCGCCGGCGACGGCGATCTCCCAACGGCCGGGCTCGGCCTCGCGCGCGTCGACGTTCACGTCGGTCACGTGTCCCTCCCCAGAGACTTCTCCAGCACGACCCGGGTACCGGTGGCGTCGCGGTCGACGTGGACCTCGTCGACGAGCCCGTGCATCAGGGTGGTCCCGCGCCCGCGGTTGACCCCGCGCGCCTCGCGCCAGGCGCCGGTGTCGCGGACGGTGGCGCGCACCCGACGCCCGTGCAGCTCGAGGTGCACCTCGAGGACGCCGCCGCCGGGCCCGTAGGCGTGCTCGACGACGTTGGCGCACGCCTCGCCCACGGCCAGGACCAGGTCGGAGATCTCCTCCGGGCTGGCCCCGACCGAGCCGAGGTAGGCCCGCAGGGACTGCCGCACCGACCGCAGCGACCGCGGCTCGGCGGGCTCGACCAGCCGCAGCGGCACCGCGCCGTCGTCGCCCGGGCGGGCCACGACCAGCAGCGCGACGTCGTCCGCGGACGTCCGGCTGCCGATGAGCCGGCCCATGATCCGGGCGCAGAGCTGCTCGGCGGGCGCGGGGCGCACCGCCTCGGTGAGCCGCGCCAGCCCGACGTCGAGCGACTCGTGACGGCGCTCCACCAGGCCGTCCGTGTAGAGGACCAGGCAGGACCCGGCGGGCAGCTCGACGGCGCGGGCGCGCCGGCGGCGGGTCGGCGTCAGGCCGATCGGAGGGTCGGGCTCCACGTCCATCAGCTCGCCGGACTCGCCCGCGAGGCTGCGGACCGGCGGCGGGTGTCCGGCCGAGGCCACCCACGCGACGGACTGGTCGACCTCCACGACCGCGCACAGCACGGTGGCCATGACGTCCCGCTCGAAGTGCTGGACCTGCACGTCGAGCTTGCGCAGCAGCTCCGCCGGGTCCTCGGTGAGCAGGGCGTAGGCGCGCACCGCGTTGCGCAGCCGGCCCATCGCGACGGACGCCGCCAGCCCGCGCCCGACCACGTCGCCCACCACCACGCACAGCCGCCCCGACGGGAGGTCGAACACGTCGTACCAGTCGCCGCCGACCTCGCCGCCGCCGCCGGGCACGTACCGCGCGGCGAGCTCCAGCCCCGGTACGGTCGGCAGTTGACCGGGCAGCAGGCTCCGCTGCAGGGCCGCCGCGGCCGTCCGCTCGGCCTGGGTCATGCGGGCCCGGGTCGCCAGCGCGATGCGGTCCGCCGCCAGCTGCAGCAGCTCGGCGTCCTCGGTGGTGAACGCGCGCGGGACCAGCACGCCGACGTGCAGCACGCCGATCACGTCCCCCGCGACGAGCAGCGGGACGCCGAGCAGGGACCGGATGCCCTTCTCGCGCAGGATCGGGTTGAGGACGTTCGAGTGGTCGACCTCGTCGATGATCACGGGGCGCTTCTCCGCGGCGATCCGGCCGGCGAAGCCCCTGCCGATCGGGATCCGCACGCCCTGGCTGGTCTCCTCCTCCAGCCCGCGGGTGGCGGTGGCGACGAGGAAGGTGGCCGAGGGGTCGAGCAGCAGCACGGCCACGGTGTCGACCTCGAGCAGGTCCCGGACGCGCTCGAGCACCTCGGTCAGCATCTCGTCGACCCCGAGCCGGGCGAGCTCGGTGTCGGTGAGCGTCTGGATACGGCGGAGCCGGTCACCGGTGGTGTGGGTGTCCGTGTCCGTGGCCGCTCCGCTCTCGGCGGGTCGCACCATCGGAGTCTAGGCGCGCCGGGCGCCGGCGCCCCGGGCGCCCGGCACCGGTCGGCGCTCGAGGGGGCGGACGGCGGGGCCATCCAGGACCGCGCCGTCGACGTCGAACCGGGACCCGTGGCAGGGGCAGTCCCAGCTGCGCTCGGCGCCGTTGAACCGCAGCAGGCAGCCGAGGTGCGTGCAGCGCACCGAGACGGCGTGCAGACCGCCGTCGGGGTCGCGGTAGACGCCGGTGCGGTCGGTGCCGGAGCGGACGATGCGCCCCTCCCCCACGGGGACCGCGGCCGCCGACCCGGCCTCCCCCGGCCGCAGCCGGTCGCCGACGAGGTCGAGCGCGACCTTGGCGTTCGTCCTGACGAGGGTGGGCAACGCCCGCGGGCTGACGCGGTGCGGGGTGAGCACCGGGGAGCCGGGCCCGCCCGCGAGCTGCTCCGTGAGCAGGGCCGCCGCCATGCTGCCGCCGGAGAGCCCCCACTTCGAGTAGCCGGCGGCGACGAACACCCGCGACGAGACCGGTGTGTAGGTGCCGACCATCGGGGTGTGGTCGTAGGGCAGGGCGTCCTGCGCCGACCAGCGGTGGGTGACCCGTTCGACGGCGAAGTGGCGGCGCAGGAAGTCCTCGAGCACGCCGTAGCGGCCCGGGGCGACGCCCCGCTGGCCCGCCGGGTGACCCTGGCCGCAGACGATCACCTGGTCGCCGAGCGAGCGGAAGGACCAGCTCGGCGAGCCCGCGGTGATCGACATCGAGCGCGGCGGGCCGCCGCGGACCCGCGCGGCCACGCAGTAGGCCCGCACCGCCTCCATCCGCGCGAAGTAGACCCCGCGGTCCCACACCGGGAAGTGCGTCGCGACGACGACCCGGTCGCCGGTCAGTACCCCCCGGGTCGTCCCGACGCGGACCGGGTCGTCCTCGGTGAGCTCGGTCGCCCGGGTGCGCTCGAACACCGCCGAGCCGTCGCCGTGCACGGCCGCCGCCAGCGCGCGGGCGTACCGGACCGGGTGCAGCTCGACCTGATCGGGCAGCCGGACCGCGCCGACGACCGGGAAGGGCAGGTCCGTCTCCTCGGTCCACTCCACCGGCAGCCCGGCGGCCTGCGCGGCCTCGAACTCCTTCTCCACCGACCGGAGCTCGGAGCGGTCCGCGGCGGCCGTGCAGGCCTCCCGGCGGCGCAGGTCGCAGTCGACACCCAGCTCCTCCACCGTGGCCGCCACCAGCTCGACGCCGCGCAGGCTGTGCTCGGCGTAGTAGGCCGCCGCCTCCGCGCCGCGCGCCGACCGGATCCGCGACAGCATCGTGGCCTGCAGCGCCGTCACCTTGGCGGTGTTGTTGCCGCTCGCGCCGGAGGCCACCCGGTCCGCCTCGACGACCGCGACCCGCGCGCCGTGCTGCTTCAGCAGGTAGGCCGTGGTCAGCCCGGTGATACCGGCGCCGAGGACGAGCACGTCGAAGTGCCGCTCGGTCGTCGGCCCGGTGTAGCGCACGCCGGCGTGGTCGGCCAGCCAGGGCGAGCCGGTCTCGGTGGTGGTGGGCACGGGTCGGTCCGCGTTCGGGGGGTCGGCCACCCGGGTGCAGTACCCGCGTCCGCGCGAACCAACCCGCTCGTCCCCGTGTCCGGCGGGCCCCGCCGGGTAGTGCCTCCCGGGCGAGGGAGGGAGCACGGATGGCGGGGACGACGGGGACGGCCCGCGCGGTCACGCGTCGGGCGGGCCGGCGCAACGCGCTCGCGGGCGTGCTGCTGGGGCTGGGCGCGGTGGCGTTCGTCGACGAGACCGTGTTCCACCAGCTGTTGCACTGGCACCACTTCTACGATCGGGCGAGCTCCGCGGCCGGCCTGGTCTCGGACGGGATCTTCCACGCCTTCAGCTGGTTCGCCACCGTCGCCGCGCTGTTCCTGCTCGCGGCGCTGCGCCGGGACGGCGAGGTCCGGCCGGTCCGCGTGGTCGGCGGGGCACTGGCGGGCGGCGGCGCCTTCCAGCTCTACGACGGGCTGGTGCAGCACAAGCTGCTGGGCTTGCACCAGATCCGGTACGTGCCCGACGTGCTGGTCTACGACGTCGTGTGGAACGTCCTCGCCGCCGTCCTGCTCGTCGTGGGCCTCGTCCTGCTGGCCCGGACCCGGCGCGCGTGAACGGGCACGAGCTCGCGGGGCTGGCCGGCGCCGCCGTCGCAGGGACCTACCTGGCGGCGGTCCTCGGGCGTGCCTGGCCGGCCGGGCGGACGGCGTGCTGGTTCGGCGGGGTCGCGGCGGCCGCGGTCGGTGCCCCGCTGACCGGCCACGGCGACCTGCGGCTGCACGTCGCCGGGCACCTCCTGCTCGGCATGCTCGCACCGCTGCTCCTGGTCCGGGCGGCCCCGGTCACGCTCGCACTGCGCACGCTGCCGGTGGCCCGCGCCCGCCGCCTGGCCGCGGTGCTGCGGTCCGGGCCGGTCAGCGTGGTCGGCCACCCCGTCGTCGCCGCCGTGCTCGACGTCGGCGGGCTCTGGGTGCTGTTCCGGACCGGCCTGCACGCGGCGGCGGACCCGGCCGTGCACGCGCTGGTCGCGATCCAGATGCTGCTGGCAGGCACGCTGTTCGCCGCGGCGCTGGTGAGCCCCGACCCGGCGCCGCACCGGGCGCGCCTCGGCCTCCGCGCGGCGGTGCTGGTCGCCGCCGTCGCCGCGCACGACGTCCTCGCGAAGACCCTCTACGCCGACCCGCCGCCGGGGATCCCCGCCGCGCAGGCGCGGGCGGGTGCGGAGCTGCTGTACTACGGCGGCCTGCCGGTCGAGCTCGCGCTGATGGTGCTGCTCGGCGCCGAGTGGTGGGCGCGGGACCGTCGGGCCGCGCTCAGGCCGGCGCGAGCCGCCAGCTCATCGTGACGGTGGTGCCGTCCTCGCGGTGCACGGTGGCGCTGGCGTCGGCCAGGACGCCGATGAGCGGCCGGCCCCGCCCGCGCAGCGGCTCGTCCGGGTCCGGTGTCCGCCAGCGGCCCTCGTCCGCCACGACCACGGTCAGCTCGTCCGCCCCGCAGCGGGCCGTGACCTCGACCGGGCCGCCCTCCCCCTCCGGGTAGGCGTGCTCGGCGGAGTTCGCCATCGCCTCGTACGCTGCGAGCACCACGTCCTCCTGCCGTTCCTCCGGCAGCCCGGTCCCGGCCGCCCACCCGGCCAGCGACCGGCGCAGCCCGACCAGCCGCTCCGCCGTCGCCCACAGGCGGACGTGGAAGTCCGCCGTCCCGGACGCGGCCGCGGTGCCGGAGGTGCCGGAGGTGCCGGAGGTGCCGGAGGTGCCGGAGGTGCCGGAGGTGCCGGAGGTGCCAGGGGTGCCGGACGGGCGGTCGTCGCTCCCGCGGGTGCGGCTCACCCGGGCTCCCCGGTGCGGTGCACGTAGATCAGGGCGACGTCGTCGTCGTGCGTCCCGCCGGTCAGCTGCGCGACGAGGTCGTCGCACGCCTCGCCGGTGACCGGACGCGGCAGCGCGGCGACCGCCTCGAGCAGCCACTCCAGCCCTTCGGTGACGTCCCGGCTGCGGCTCTCCACCAGCCCGTCCGTGTAGAGGAACAGGTCGTCCCCCCGGCGGAACTCCGCCGTGCGCTCCGGGAAGACGGACCCGACGCCGAGCGGCTGGGCCAGCGCCTCGCCGAGCTGCTCGATCGTGCCGTCGGCGCGGAGCAGGAGGGCCGGCAGGTGCCCGGCGTTGGCGTAGACCAGGCCGTCGTCGGGCGTCTGGACGGCGTAGAAACAGGTGACGAAGGTCGAGTCGGTGAAGCTGTCGAGCAGGGCCGAGACGTGCCGCAGCACCTCCGACGGTGGCAGGCCGAGCAGGGCGTAGGAGCGGATCGCGGTGCGGACCTGGCCCATGACGGTGGCGGCGGTGACCCCGTGCCCCACGACGTCGCCGATGACGAACGCGGTGGCGCCGGACTCCAGGCGGATGACGTCGAACCAGTCGCCGCCGATCTTCGGCCCGGTGGCCGCGGGCAGGTACCGGGTGACCAGCTCCAGGCCGGGGACCGTGGGGGTGTCGGGCAGCATGCTGCGCGAGAGCTCGCGGGTGAAGTCGCGCTCCCGCTCGAACATCCGGGCGTTGTCCAGCGCGATCGCCGAATAGCCGGCGATGCCCTCGGCCACGTACTCGTGGCGGCCGGTGAACCGGCCCGGCTCGGGGTGGCCGAAGAAGAAGCCGCCGAGCACCTCGCCGCTCGTCGGGCTGATCACGGACACCGCGAGGTAGCTGCGCACGGGCAGGTGGCCCTCGGGCATGCCGTGGTACGGGGCGTTGCGGCCGAAGCGCGGGTCGGCGGTGATGTCCTCGCTGCGGAGGGTGCCCCTGCCGTCGAAGGTCGGTGCGAACACCTCCGTGTTGCGCGGCATCGGGAACCGCGAGAACGCCTCCCGCGGCACGCCGGACAGCGTGTAGAGCGTGTAGGACTCGCCGAACTGGTTGACCAGGTTGTAGAAGAACGCGCCGAACGCCGCGCCGACGGCCGTGGTCGCCGCGTCGGTGGCCTCCTGGACGATGCGGCCGATGTCGAGCTGCGCGGTCAGCCGGCGGCCCACCGAGTGCAGCGCGTCGATCACCGCGGCCTCGGTGCGCAGGGCACCCATCGCGCGGCGGAGCCCGCCGGTCGCCGCGGCGACGGCCTCGGCCGCGAGCAGGTGCGAACGGCCGACCGCCGCGCGGGTCACCAGGGCGACGGCGTCGTGCGCCGCGCTGCTCCCGTCGCCGTTCTCCGTGCCGTCCCCGTCGAGGACGACGAGCGCCGCCGTCGCGCCCGGGAGCAGCGCGGCCAGCTGCGCCTCGTCGGGGACGAGCACGCCCGCCTCGTCCGCCGGACGCAGGCCCGCGAGCTGGCCGGGGGTGAGCACCTGCCGCTCGACGGGCACGGGACGCCCGTCGGGGCCGGTGAACGCCGACGCCAGGGCGGTCAGCAGCGCGTCGACCCCGGGGATCGCCCCGTCGGTCCCGTTCCCCTCCCCGGTCATCGGGCGCTCATCCGGCGGCGAGGGCGTCGGCGAGGGTGGGGTGGATCGTGAGCTCGTCCGTGAGCCGGGTCAGCTCCAGCGGGCGCAGGACGAGCCGGCCGGCCGCGACGACGCGGACCGTGACCTCCCCGCGCAGCTGCCGGTTGGCCCGGACGAGCTCGGCCATGCCGGCGGACGCCAGGAACGTCACCTCGGTCAGGTCGATCACGAGCAGCGCCGGGCGCAACCGCGCGGCACGCTCCACCGTGCGCTGCACCCTGGGAGCGAGCGAGAGGTCGAGGGCACCGGCGACGGCGAGCACGACCCCTTCCGGCACCTGGTCGAGCCGGACGGAGCCCGCGGGCTCGTCGTCGAACGGGCCCGCAGCCACCCGTTCGGGTTCGGTCATGCGGACATACTCCCGTGCGGAGGTCACGGAGGCGACACCGGATCCGGGAAGGTACGTCGGGGAACCGACGACGGTCAGCGGGCGACCAGCCGGCGACCGGTCAGGCGGGCGAGCGGCATGCTGATCGTGTGCCCGCCCCGGCTCGGCGGCCAGGGCGACTGCAGGAGCCGGACCAGCGCGGACAACCGGGAGCGGTCGGTGACCTCGTAGGCCTGCCCGACGCCGAGCACGCTCCAGCCGGTGTGGTCGTCGGCGTCGATGCGGTCCACCTGGAAGGCGACGACGGCCCCGCGGGTCGCGGCGACCAGCGTCGGCCCGCCCGCGGAGCGGAAGACGATCTCCTCGCCGTCGAGCACGTAGGTGACGGGGTGGGCCGCGGGCATGGCCCCCTCGGTGTAGATCACCCGCCCGAGGTCGGCGGTCGCCAGCAGCCGCAGACACTCGGCACGGTCGATCTCCACGAGATCGGCCCTGCCGTCGGACACGGCTGTGGAGGACTTCGGCACGTCGGGGATTCTTGTTCCCGACCGACCGTGCGGCAGGGGCCGAAAGCCCTTACTTGGCCTTTGGTGACCTCGGTCACAAGGGGGTCTCAGAGGCCGTGCCGGCGGCCCCCCGCGACCAGGGCGGCGACGCGCTCCTCGGACCCGGCCGAGAAGGCGTCGCGACGGGCGTCGACCGCCGCGCGGGTCTCCTCGACGACCAGGTCCGCGTTGATCTGCGCCCCGGCCAGCGCCCCTGCCGCCGCGGCCGCTCCCACCTGCGCGGACGGGTCGGCGACGTTGCCGGCCGCCCACACGCCCGGGGCGTCGGTCCGCCCAGTCGGATCGGTCCGCACGTGCTCTCCCGTCCCGCTGGGGTGCTCGACGGCGTGCAGGCCCAGCGACCCGAGGAAACCCGCCCGCGCGACCATCCGGGTCGCCACCGCGAGCGCCTCGCGCGGGACGCTCCGGCCGTCGGCGAGCCGCACCCCGACGAGCCGGTCGTCGACGACCTCCAGGGACTCCACCGGGCCCTCGACGACGGCGATGCCGCGGGCGGCCAGCTGCTCCGCCACCTCGTCCGTGAGCGACGCCGAGGTGTGGGTGAAGAACGTGACGTCCGCGCTCCACTGCCGGAACAGCAGCACCTGGTGCACCGACATCGGGCCGGTCGCCAGCACGCCGATCGCCCGGTCCCGCACCTCCCAGCCGTGGCAGTAGGGGCAGTGCAGGACGTCGCGGCCCCACCGCTCCCGCAGCCCCCGGACGTCGGGCAGCTCGTCGACCAGGCCGGTCGTGACGAGCAGCCGGCGGGCGCGGGTGGTCCGGCCGTCCGCCAGCGCCACGCGGAACCCCGCGCCGTCCCGGGTCACCGCGGCGACCTCGCCGGCCACCACCTCGCCCCCGTACCCGCGCACCTCCGCCCGGCCCCGCTCCAGCAGCTCCGCCGGGGCCATCCCCTCCCGGCCCAGCAACCCGTGCACCCCCGACGCCGGCGCGTTGCGGGGCTCGCCGCCGTCGACCACCACCACCGACCGCCGCGCCCGCGCCAGCATCAGCGCACCGTTCAGGCCGGCCGCGCCGCCGCCGACCACCACCACGTCGTAACCCGCTGCCAGTTCCTCGGCCATCTCGACCACCTCCGGGGACGAGCGTGCGCGCGGCGCGGTCGGGACAGCAAGGTTCCTTGCTGATACGGCAAGGGTCCGGATCGATTTCGTCCGAACCCGTTCCCGGGGCATGAACGATCTCCGCACCGGGAACGCGACGGGTAGGCACGAGGAAGGAGCAGTCGTGACTGTGCTTGCCGCCCCGACCCTGCCTGGTCGGTTGGCGATCTCCGGACCGCAGCCGGGCGTGCACGTCATCGCCGTTCACGGGGCGCTCGACCCGGTGGTCAGCACCCGCCTGGTACGGCTGGTCGACGCGCGGATCCGGCTCCGTGAGGTCGGCGGCGCGTCGACGCGGCACATCGTCCTGGACCTGACCGCGGTGGACTCGGCCACCCTCCCGGCCGTCGAGACACTCGCCCGCGCCGCCCGCACCGCCGAGCAGCACGGGCTGGGCCTGCACCTCGTCGGGTTCGACGCCGTCGCCGGGCGCCTCCCGGCGGCGGCGCGGCAGCTCGTCGGCCGGATGAGCCGCTACCCGGACCTCGGGTCCGCCCTGCGCTCGCTCTGACCGCCGGCCCGAGCGTCCAGCCGCTCCCGCTGCGGCACCACGACGTACTTCGGGTCCTTGGTGGACGCCACGCCCGCCTCGAACACCCCGAAGCGCTGCAGCGCGCTGCCCGCGAGCAGCGCCAGGCCGGAGGCGGCGGCGCCGACCCGGCCGCGGTGGGCGACGAGCAGCGTGCCGGCCAGGCCCGCCGCCGTCAGCGCCTCCGAGGCGCGGCGGAGCCGCCCGACGTGGCCCTCCCGGTACACCTCGCCGACGAGCCCGAGCCGGTGCTCCATCACCCGCGACGCCACGATCTCGCCCGCCGCCCCGACCGCCGCGAACGCGCGCGCCGGGCCCGCCTCCGCGACCGGTGCGCAGAGCATCCCGAACCCGCCGCCGCTGGCCGCCGCGGACCCGACGAACACGAACGGCAGCTCGTCGCGCACCTCGTTCCACCCGGGAACCGCGGTGTGCGACAACAGGACCGCGGTGTACGACGCCACCCCGGGCGCCGTGGCGGCCGCGCTCAGCCCGAGCGGGCGGGCCAGCCGGCGCAGCAACCGGGCGGGCCAGGTGCGACGCCACCGGCGCGGCACCAGCTCGTCGACCGCGGCGGCTCCGGCGCCCGCACCGAACGCGCTGAGGATCCACGTCCCCACGCTCATCGGCGAGGTCGGCTTGAGCACCCGCAACATGTGGTGGAAGCGCTCGGGCCGGCCCAGGTCCGACACCAGGAAGTAGAGGCCGGCCAGCAGCGCGCCCAGGGACCCGAGCCGGCTCGAGCGCCGCAGTGCGGGCCGGCCGGTGAGGTCCGCGCCCGCGGCGACCACCGACGACCCGGCGGCCAGCCCGCCGCAGAACAGGTAGGCGGCGATCTTCCACTCCCACACCGGCGCCTTGAGCACCGGGCGCCCGTAGTAGGAGCGGAACTCCGCCTCGGGGACGACCGTCGGTTCGCCGCCACCACGCCGACCGCCGCGCCGACCACCGCGCCGCCGCCGGATCCCCTGGAACATCTCCGCGGACCGCGCGGCGCTGCCGCCGGCGTCGCTGGGCAGCTCGGCCGGCTCCGGGCCGGTCACCGGCGGCCTCCCGCCACGAAGGCCGCCACGCCCGCCAGCAGGAACGCCGCCGCGGCCTGGCCCGCCCGCCTCCACATCGCCGGCCCGTCCCGGGTCGGGACGTGCGGGTCCGGCGGCAGGCCGTACACCTCGGGCTCGTCGAGCAGCAGGAAGAAGGCACCGCCGCCGCCCACGCCGTCGTCCGGGTCCCGGCCGTACAGCCGCGCCTCGCCCACCCCGAGGTCGTGGAGCCGGGCGAGCCTGCGGTCGGCGCGCTCGCGCAGCTCGTCGAGCTCGCCGAACTGGATGGAGTCGGTGGGGCACGCCTTGGCGCAGGCGGGTTCGAGGCCGTCGCCGATGCGGTCGTAGCAGAGCGTGCACTTGTTGGCCCGCCCGTCGTGCTGCCGCCGGTCGATCACGCCGTAGGGGCAGCCGGACACGCAGTACCCGCAGCCGTTGCAGATGTCCTGCTGCACCACGACGGTGCCGAACTCGGTCCGGAACAGCGCCCCGGTCGGGCAGACGTCGAGGCAGCCCGCGTGTGTGCAGTGCTTGCAGACGTCCGACGCCATCAGCCACCGGAAGTCGGTCCGGCTCTCCGCCCCGGTGAGGTCGCCCGGCCGGTCGAAGCCGGGCATCCCCAACGCCTGCGGCTCCGGCCGGCCCGGAGGCAGCGGTTCCGTCCCCAGCTCCGATCCCCCGCGCGGCGCCGCCTCCAGCCGCGGCTCGACCGCACCCGCGGTCTCCGGGATACCGCTCGGACCGGTGGGCAGGCCCGCGAACCCGGGGTCCTGACGTCCCGTCACCCGCGGCTGCTCGACGAACGCGACGTGCCGCCACGAGTCCGCGCCGAGCATCCCGGTGTTGTCGAAGGACATGCCCAGCAGGTCCAACCCGTCCTCGGGGACGGCGTTCCACTCCTTGCACGCCACCTCGCAGGCCTTGCAGCCGATGCAGACCGACGTGTCGGTGAAGAAGCCGACGCGCGGCGGGTGGTCGACGTGCCCGGCCTCGCCCGCCACGTCGTCGAGCGGCCCGGACAACCGGTTCCGCGTCATGAAGCCTCCTCGGTGTGCGGCACGCCGGGCGCCGTGGCGATCCGGGTCCCCGTCGCCACGGTGATCCCGGCGGCGGCCCCCACCTCGTCGAGCAGTGCCCGCAGCGCCGGTCCGCGCGGCCGCGGTCCGGGCCGGACGTCGCAGGTCGCGACCTTGCTCTCCTGGATGAACACGTTGGAGTCCTGGACGACGCCGAACAGGTCGTTGACGACGTCGCCGGACACCAGGCCGGTGTGTCCGAAGTGGTACGGCAGCCAGACCTGGTGCACCACCCGGCCGTCGACCCGCAGCGGCGCCAGCCGGTCGGTGACCACCACCCGGGCCTGCACCGCCGCCCGGCTCGTGACGACGTGCGCGTCACCGAGGTGCATCAGGCCCCGCTCGCGGGCCAGCTCCGGCGACACCTCCACGAACAGCGCGGGCTGCAGCTCCGACAGGTACGGCAGCTGCCGGCTCATCCCGCCCGCGGTGTGGTGCTCGGTCAGCCGCGCCGCGGTGAGGACGTACGGGAACACCTCGGACCCGTGCTCGGGCGGCGCGGGGTTCGACGGGTTGTCCGGCCGGCCGTAGACCTTGCGCGTCGGGTTGCCCTGCTGCCGGTACAGCGGGTTGCGCACCGGGGACTCGTGCGGCTCGTAGTGGGTCGGCAGCGGCCCGTCGAGCAGACCGTGCGGCGCGAACAGCCAGGCCTTCCCGTCGGGCTGCATGACGAACGGGTCGTCGCCGGACAGGGCCTCGGGCCCGGTCGCGCCCTCGGGCGGCCGGTGCCCCGGCGGGGTGTTCCGCGGGAAGTCGGGGATGTCGTGCCCCGTCCACGCGCCCTCGTCCGCGTCCCACCAGACGAGCTTCTTCCGCTCGCTCCACGGGCGGCCCTCCGGGTCCGCGGAGGCCCGGTTGTAGAGCACGCGCCGGTTCATCGGCCAGGTCCAGCCCCACTCGGCGTCGTAGGGCCCCTGCTCGGTGTGCGGCTTGCGCCGCGCGGCCTGGTTGACGCCCTCGGCGTAGACCCCGCTGTAGATCCAGCAGCCGCACGAGGTGCTGCCGTCGGCCTCGAGCCCGAGGTGGCTCGACAGCAGCTCACCGGTGGTGAGGTCGTGGCCGTTGATCCGGCGGAGCACGTCGTCGGCCGAGGGCTCGACCCAGTCCCCCTCGCCGCCACCCTCGGTCGCGTAGTCCCACGCCAGCTTCTGCACCGGCACGTCGCGCTCCTGTGTGGACCCCGCCAGCCGCTCCCGGACGAGCCGGCCCAGGTGGTAGGCGAACCACAGCTCGGAGCGCCGGTCGCCGGTCGGCTCCACGGCCTTGGTGCGCCACTGCAGCATCCGCTGGGTCTGGGTGAACGTGCCCTCCTTCTCCACGTGCGACGCCGCCGGCATGAGGAACACCTCGGTGCGGCACCGCTCGGGCACGATCTCCCCGGTCTCGATCTCCGGAGAGTCCCTCCAGAAGGTCGCCGTCTCGATCTCGTTGAGATCCCGCACGACCAGCCAGTCCAGGTTGGCCAGTCCGAGCCGCTGGAGCTTGCCGTGCGCCGAGCCGACGGCCGGGTTCTGGCCGAGCACGAAGTAGCCGGACACCTTCCCGTCGATCATGTCCATGACGGTGCGGTACGTGCCGTGGTCGCCGTCGATCCGCGGCAGCCAGCCGAAGCCGAAGTCGTTGTCGGGGGTGGCCGCGTCGCCGAAGTATTCCTTGAGCAGGGAGACCAGGTAGGCGTCGACGTCGTAGCCGTAGCCCTTGTGCCCGGCCGTGCGCTGGTCGGCGATCCACGCGTCGAGGTCGGTGTGCGACACGTTCGGCATCGCGAGATAGCCCGGCAGCAGGTTGAACAGCGTCGGGATGTCCGTGGAGCCCTGGATGCTCGCGTGCCCGCGCAGCGCGAACACGCCGCCGCCGGGCCGGCCGATGTTGCCCAGCAGCAGCTGGAGGATCGCCCCCGCGCGGATGTACTGCGCGCCCACGCTGTGCTGCGTCCAGCCCACGCTGTAGACCAGCGCCGTGGTCCGGTCGCGGTTCGAGTGGGTCGTCCAGGCGCGGCAGACCTCGAGGAACTCGTCCTGCGGGGTGCCGCAGACCCGCTCCACCATCTCGGGCGTGTAGCGCGCGAAGTGCCGCTTCAGGACCTGGAAGACGCACCGCGGGTGCTGCAGCGTCGGGTCCCGCTCGGCCCGGTCCGCGCCGCCGACGCCGGCGCCGCTCGCCCCGGCCTGGAGCGGCTCGCCGAAGGTCTTCGCGCGGTCGCCGTCGTCGTCCCGCGGCGGCTCCGTGCCCTCGTAGAACCAGCTGTCGCGCTCGTAGGTGCCGGTCCCCGGGTCGTAGCCGGAGAACAGCCCGTCGAGGTCCTCGGTGTCGGCGAAGTCCTCACGGACCAGGAACGACGCGTTGGTGTACGCCGCGACGTACTCCCGGAAGTCCAGGTCGTTGTCCAGGACGTACCGGATCACGCCGCCGAGGAAGGCGATGTCCGAGCCCGCGCGGATCGGGACGTAGGTGTCCGCGACCGCACTGGTCCGGGTGAAGCGCGGGTCGATGTGGATCAGCGTGGCGCCGCGCGCCTTCGCCTCCATCACCCACTGGAACCCGACCGGATGGGCCTCGGCCATGTTCGAGCCCATGATGATGATGCAGTCGGAGTTCGCGAGGTCCTGCTGGTAGTCCGTCGCGCCGCCGCGACCGAAGGAGGTCCCCAGACCGGGGACGGTGGCGGAGTGTCAAATACGGGCCTGGTTCTCGATCTGGATCGCGCCCATGGCCGTGAACAGCTTCTTGAGGAGGTAGTTCTCCTCGTTGTCCAGGGTGGCGCCGCCGAGGGCCGCGAGCCCGACCGTCCGGTTGAGCCGCCTCCCCTGCGCGTCGCGCTCCTGCCAGCCGCGCTCGCGCGCCGCGACGACCCGGTCGGCGATCATCTCCATCGCCTCGTACAGGTCCAGCTCGGTCCACTCGGTCGCGCACGGGGCGCGGTAGCGGACCTTCTCCAGCCGCTGTGGACCGGTCACCAGCTGCAGGCTCGCGGAGCCCTTGGGGCACAGGCGGCCGCGCGAGATCGGCGAGTCCGGGTCGCCCTCGATCTGCACGACCTCCTCGTCGCGGACGTAGACCTTCTGGGCGCAGCCCACCGCGCAGTAGGGGCACACCGATCCCGCCACCCGGTCGGCCGTGGCCGTCCGCGGCCGCAGGCCGACGTGCCGCGGGGACTGCGCGGCGGCGCCCCGCCCGAGCGGGTCCGGGCCCGTCAGCTGCCGGTACACCGGCCACGCCCCCAACGGCGTCGAGGCCCCGATCGACCCGAGCCACGTCCGCACGCCCATGCGGCCCCCCTTCCGCCCTCCGGCGTCACTACCCGAACCGTCCCCGCCGAAACGCCGTGGACCGTCCTGTCCCGCCACCCGTTCGGCGCCGCCGGATCGCCGGCTGGGCCGTACGGGTGGTCGCTCGGCGGCGTCCCCGTATCCGGGTGTCCGGGACGCGGGCCGGGGTACCGCCCCGGCCGTCTGCGAACGGAAGGAGCGTGCAGTGACGGAGAGCACCAGCGAGACCGTCCGAACCGAGGGCGCAGAGGTCGGACGCACCGCCGCCGAGGCGGGTGGGCAGGTCGCCGGTACGGCTGCCGAGGAGGCACGCAACGTCGCCGGCGAGGCCCGCCGGCAGGCGAAGGACCTCGTCGGGCAGGCGCGCGGCCGGTTGCAGGAGCAGGCGGGCTCGACGCAGCGCCAGGCCGCCGACGGCGTGCACGGCGTCGCCGACCAGCTGCGGCAGATGGCGGGGTCGGCGGACGGCGGCCCGGTCGCCGACCTGGCCCACGAGGCGGCCGACCGGGCCGAGCGCCTCGCGTCCTGGCTGCGGGAGCGCGAGCCGGGCGACCTGGTCGCGGAGGTCCGCCGGGTGGCCCGGCGCCGCCCGGGCGCCTTCCTCGCCGGCGCCGCCCTGGCGGGGGTCCTGGTCGGACGGCTGACCCGCGGCGTCGTCGAGCACGAGAAGGGCGGGCCGGGCCCGGACGGCAGCGCGCTCTCGCCGTGGCCGAGGGACCACCACGCCGCGCAGGGGGCTCCCCCCGGCCACGGCCCCGGACAGGGCGTGCCCCCGGGCTACGGCGCCGGACGGGGTGTGCCCCCGGATTACGGCGTGGCCGGACAGGGCATGCCGGCCGCCCCGCCCCCGCCGGCACCCGTGACCCCTGGCCCGGGTTCGACCCCGCCCGTGCCACCGGGACCGGGCACGCTCGGGCAGGGCCCGCCGCCGAACGCGCCCACGCCGCCGCAGGGCGGGCCCCTGGTGCCCCCGCCGTCCGCGCCGCCGGGCACCGGTCCGGCACACGCGCCGCGACCGGGCTCGACGACCGTCGGGGACTACGTCGACGAACTGGGCCGCCGCGGTGACCCCCGCGTGACCGACGAGGACCGCCGGTGAGCACCCCGGGCGGCGGTCCGCCGCGCGACCTCTCGCGGGATCTCCCACCCCAGCCCGCGCCCGCGACCGCACCCCCGGCCATGCCGCCGGGCCGGCACGCGGCACCCGGGCCGTTCGACCACGCCCCGCCCGGCGCGCCGCCCCCGGCCGGAGGCCCGCCCGACGTCTCCGACGTGTCGGTCGGCGACCTCATGGGCCAGGTCTCCCGCGACCTCTCGACCCTGATGCGCCAGGAGCTCGCGCTCGCGCAGGCCGAGCTGAAGCAGGAGGCCCGCAAGGCCGGCAAGGCCGCCGGCGGCTTCGGGGCCGCCGGGTTCGCCGGCTACATGATGCTGCTGTTCCTCTCGGTCGCGCTCTGGGCGGGACTGAGCAACGTCATGGACGGCGGCTGGGCAGGCGTGATCGTCGCCCTGGTCTGGGCGGTGATCGGGGCGATCGCCTTCGTCGTCGGGCGGAACAACGCGCGACGCACCCACCCCACCCCCGAACGCACGGTCGACACGCTCAAGCAGGTTCCCGACGCCCTCAAGGGCCGGTGAGGAGGACCGATGACCACCCCGTACGACAACACCGCCAGCCCCACCCCCTACGACGCCCGGTACGGCACGCAGCACGACGCTCCCTACGACACCGCCGGATCGTCCGACGACCCCGACGCCATCCGTCGCGAGATCGAGCGGACCCAGAGCCGGCTCAGCGGCGACGTCGACGCCCTGACCGAGAAGGTCACCCCCAGCCGGGTCGTGCAGCGCCGGGTCGACCGCGTGCGCGGCCGCGTTTCCGGCTGGCGCGACGCCGTGATGGGCAGCGACCCCGCCGGCTCGGCGCGGGACACCGCCCACGAGGCCGCGGGCACGGCCCGCTCCCTCGCCGGGCAGGCCCAGGACCGGGCGGGTTCGGTGGCCGACACGGTGGGCGACAAGGCGTCCGACGCCGCGTCGACCATCGCGGACACCGCCCGCGAGGCACCCGACCGGGTGCGGCAGCAGGCCAGGGGCAACCCGCTGGCCGCGGTTCTGATCGCCTTCGGCGCCGGCTGGCTCGTGTCCTCCCTGCTCCCGGCGAGCCGGAAGGAACAGGAGCTCGCGGGCCAGGCCAAGGACCGGGCGATGGAGGTCGGCCGCCCGCTGGCGCAGCAGGTCGGCGAGAAGGCCAGGGAGATCGGCGAGGATCTGCGCGAGCCGGCGCAGCAGGCGGTCCAGTCGGTCCAGGAGACCGCGCAGGACGCCGCCTCCACCGTGGCCGACGAGGGCCGGTCGGCGGCCGGCCAGGTCCAGGACCGCGCCCAGGACGCGGGCCGGAACGTGAAGGAGCAGGCCGGCCCGTCCTGAGTCCCGTACCCGGGCGGGGAGGGACCACGCCCCGCCCGGGTACGGCTCCGCGAACGGAACGGGGCGGACGGGCGAGGGCGGCGTGCTGCGCCGGCGTGGACGCGGCGGCGTGAATCCGCGCCGACCGGGTAGGCCGCCGGTATGAGCGGCTCACCGATCGTCCGGGCGCTGCGCGCCACCGAGAACGTCCGGGTCGCGGAGGACGGCGTCGCGGCCGTGCAGCGCGGGCTGCGCCGGTTCCTCGCGGGGAGCCGGCTCGACGCGGCGCTGCGCGGCGCCTGGCTCGGCCATCCCGTGCACCCGCTGCTCGTGACCGTGCCGATCGGCGCGTGGGCCTCCGCCGCCCTGCTCGACGCCGTCGGCGGCCAGGAGCACGCCGCCCGCCGGGTCGTCGGGGCCGGGATGGTCAGCCTGCTGCCGACGGCGGTGACGGGGCTGGCCGACTGGAGCGGGCTCGACGAGCGGCGCCGGCGGGTCGGGCTGCTCCACGCGGCCGGGAACGTGGTGTCCGCGGCCTTCCTCGGCGCCTCCTACCTCGCGCGCCGGCAGGGCCGGCACCGGACCGGGGCCGTGTTGTCGCTGGTCGGGGCGCTGCCGCTGTCGGTCGCGGGCGCACTCGGCGGGCACCTGTCCTACGCCCAGGGCGCGGGCGTCGGACGCTGGCCGGAGGCCTCCTCCGACGCCGGCCGGACGGAGGGCGCCGGCGAGCCCGGTCCCCCCGACACCGGCGCCATCCCGGGCAGCGGCCCCGAGGCGAACCCCACCTGAGCACCCACCGGCCCCGAAGCCGGGGTCCCTTCGAACGAGGGGCAGATCCGCCGATTCCCCTCACGACCGCATGCCTCCCACACCCGCGGGTAGCTGCGGTGCATGACCGACCGACCCCACGGCATCCCCCCGGCCGAGCTCGACGACGACACGCTCCGCCGGGAGATGACCCACCTGCACGAGACCCGCCACGACACCGTTCTCGACGGCACCGAGGACGCGCTCGAGACGCACACCCGCCGGATGCTGGAGCTCGAGGCGGAGTTCCTGCGCCGATTCCCCGCCGAGGCCGCGCCGGACCCGCGGCGCACCCGCGCCGGGAGCCGCCAGGAGGCGGGGCCGGCCCCGGGCTCCGGCTGACCCGCGATGGGCGTGGCCGGTCCTTCCCCGGCGGCGCGCTGCCGCCGGTCCACGCCGGACCGGGCCGGAGCGACGGCC
This sequence comes from Pseudonocardia sp. NPDC049154, assembly GCF_040648315.1. Taxonomy (NCBI): domain Bacteria; kingdom Bacillati; phylum Actinomycetota; class Actinomycetes; order Pseudonocardiales; family Pseudonocardiaceae; genus Pseudonocardia; species Pseudonocardia sp. NPDC049154. Next base: position 39 of record NZ_JBEZDN010000146.1, on the reverse strand, counting down.
GGTAGCTACGGGCTGCGCACCAGCTCGGCCGGTGCGGCG
>NZ_JBEZDN010000145.1:0-19760 GCF_040648315.1 Pseudonocardia sp. NPDC049154 | reverse complement strand
GGCGGGGCGGCGTCCGACCGGGTGCCGTCCGGTCCCGCGGTCCGGGCCGGCGCGCCGGTCGCACACCTGCGCGTCCAGCGCGTGCGGCCGGCCTACCGGCAGGTGGCGGACGAGCTGCGCTCCCAGATCATGCAGGGCCTCCTCGAACCCGGCGCCCGGCTCCCCGCGGAGGCCGAGCTGACCAGGATGTTCGGCGTCAGCCGCTCCACAGTGCGTGAGGCGCTGCGGTCACTGGCCAGCCAGCACCTCATCGAGACCCGGCGCGGGGTGCAGGGCGGGTCGTTCGTCAGCGCGCCGGACCCCACGAAGCTGGTCGAGGACGTCGGCAGCGCGCTCGGCGTCCTCGTCGCCACCCCGCAGCTCCGGATCGGCGACCTGCTCGAGGCCCGCCTGCTGCTGGAGCCCGCGGCGGCCCGGCTCGCCGCCCAGCGCGCCGACGAGGAGACCGTCGAGGCTCTGCGCGCCGCGGCCACCGCGCCGCGGGACCCCCGGGACCCGAGCGGCTTCGTCCCGCACCTCGACTTCCACACCACGATCCTCATGGCCACCGGGAACCTGATGTTCACGATGATGGGCCAGCCGGTCAGCGACGTGCTGCGGACCAAGCTCGACCGCGCCGCCGTCGCCCGCGAGCAGTGGGACGAGGTCGACGCCTGCCACGCCACGATCGCCGAGCACATCGCCCGGGGCGAGGCGGAGCAGGCGGAGGAGGCGATGCGCAGCCACCTCCTGGACCTGCGCGAGCTCTACGAACACCCCGGCACCTGGCGCGGCCGCCCCCGCCCCTGACCGGCCTCGCCGAAGGTCCCGACGGCCCCCGACCATGATCGCCATGTGGGACCGGTCTCGGCCGGGTACGGCCGCCGACGGTCCCACATGGCGATCAGGGGTAGAAGCTGTCACGCCGCGCGGCGTCCCGGTCCATGATCACCAGTCGCGACCGCATCCCGCCTCGAACTGACGGCCCAGCCGTCACAGACGACGATCATGGGCAGAGGCGCTCCGCGGCCAGCAGGCCTTGCCCGTCAGCATGACCACCGTCTGCGACACCTCGGCGCCACATGTGGCCACCGACGGTCCCGAACGGCGATCATGAACCACCACACTCCGCATGCCGCGACCGGCCGGCGCCGACCCACGCACCTGCGTGATCGCCATCTGGGACACCTCAGCGCCACATAGGGCCGCCCACGGTCCCGAACGGCGATCACGGGCAGAAGCCGCCATCTCCCTCCATGATCACCAGCTGCGACCGCAGCCTGCCAGAGCGGCCCAGCGGTCACCGCCGACGACCCCTCCCCCGCGGACGTTCAGCCGCGGGTAGGGGCGAGGACCAACTGGTCGACCTCGCCCTCGAGCACCGCGCGGGCGTCGTCGTCGAGGCCGTCGTCCGTGACGAGGACGTCCGCCTCGGAGAGCTCGGCGATCGTGGAGATGCCGGCGGTCCCCCACTTCGTGCTGTCGGCGACCACCACGAGCCGCTGACCGGCCTCGACCAGCGCGCGGTCGGTCTCGGACTCCATCAGGTTCGGGGTGGTGAAGCCGCTGGCGGCGCTCATCCCGTGCACGCCGAGGAACACGACGTCGAGGTTGAGTGAGCGCAGCGCCGCCACGGCGACCGGCCCGACCAGCGCCTCCGACGGCGTGCGGATCCCGCCGGTCAGCACGACGGTGCGGTCGGGGCGGCGGGCGGCGTGCAGGACCTCGGCCACCGCCATCGAGTTGGTGACGACGGTGAGGTCGGCGACCTCGGTGATCCGGCGGGCCAGCGCCCACGTCGTGGTCCCCGCGGACAGCCCGATCGCCGTGCCGGGCTCGACGAAGCGGGCGGCGGCCTCGGCGATGGCCTCCTTCTCCTCCTGCTGCCGGCCGGACTTCACCGCGAAGCCGGGCTCGTCCGTGCTGGCCGCGACGGAGCCCACCGCCGTCGCGCCGCCGTGCACCTTGTCGACGAGCCGCCGCCGGGCGAGGACGTCGAGGTCCCGGCGGACGGTCATGTCCGACACCCCGAACCGCTCGGCGAGATCGGACACGCGGACGGCGCCCCGCTCCCGCACCTGCTCGAGGATGAGCTCCTGGCGTTGGCGCGCGAGGAGGCTCACGATCGCACACCCTCATCCCGCACCACTCGCACACAATGCAACGTCCCCACACGGGCGTCAACGGGCCGACCGGACAGATCCGTGCAGGATCCGCGCTGATCGCTCGGGCCCTCAAGGCGAAGCGCCGGTCTCGATCGCACATCCTCGACCGATTCAGTCTGTCGGATAATGTTCAGTTTCGCGCGGGAAGGGGTACCTTGCGTCCCGACACGTACCGCACCGGGACCGGCGAGGGAGCCGCTATGACGCGAACCGGACGGGGCCGCACGGCGGCCCGGCTGCGAGGCGGACTCGCATGACGACCATCCTTGCGCAGGGGCAGACGGACCTCCGGCTCGACGCCACCGTCCTCGACTACCTGCTCGTCGCCTTCTACTTCATCCTGGTGCTCGGCATCGGCTACGCCGCCCGCCGCTCGGTGTCGTCGAGCCTCGACTTCCTGCTGTCCGGCCGCTCGATGCCCGCGTGGGTCACCGGCCTCGCCTTCATCTCGGCGAACCTCGGCGCCCTCGAGCTCATCGGCATGGTCGCCAACGGTGCGCAGTACGGCGTCCCGACCGTGCACTACTACTGGATCGGCGCGATCCCGGCGATGGTCTTCCTCGCCCTGGTGATGATGCCGTTCTACTACGGCAGCAAGGCGCGCAGCGTCCCCGAGTTCCTCTACAAGAGGTTCAACCGGACCACCCAGCGCGTGCAGGCCGTGATCTTCGCGCTGTCCTCGGTGCTCATCGCCGGCGTGAACCTGTTCTCGCTCGGCCTGCTGCTGGAGGCCCTGCTCGGCTGGTCACTGGCGGTGGCGATCCCGGTCGCCGCGCTGATCGTGCTGGCCTACATCACCCTCGGCGGGCTGTCGGCGGCCATCTACTCCGAGGTCCTGCAGTTCTTCGTCATCCTCGCCCTGCTCATCCCGCTGACGATTGCCGGGCTCGCCCGGGTCGGCGGCTGGAACGGGCTCAAGGAGGCGGTCACCAACGGCCCCGGCGGCGCGGAGCAGCTCTCGGCCTGGCCCGGCACGTCGCTCACGGAGATCGCGAACCCGGCGCTCTCGGTGATCGGCATCGTGTTCGGCCTCGGGTTCGTGCTGTCCTTCGGCTACTGGACCACCAACTTCGCCGAGGTCCAGCGCGCGCTCTCGGCCAAGAGCATGTCCGCCGCGAAGCGGACGCCGCTGATCGGCGCCTATCCGAAGGCCCTCATCCCGCTGGTCATCATCATCCCCGGCATGGTCGCGGCGGTGCTGGTCCCGCAGCTGCAGACCCTCAAGGCCGGCGGCGAGACGGACGTGACCTACAACAACGCGCTGTCATTGCTGATGAAGGAGGTCCTGCCGAACGGCATCCTCGGCGTCGCCATCGCGGGGCTGCTGGCGGCGTTCATGGCGGGCATGGCGGCGAACATCAGCTCGTTCAACACCGTGTTCACCTACGACATCTGGCAGGACTGGGTGAAGCCGAACCGCCCGGACCACTACTACCTGCAGGTCGGCCGGGCCATCACGGTGATCGGGTGCGTGCTCGCCATCGCCACGGCGTTCATCGCGTCGGGCTCGGGCAACATCATGGACTACCTGCAGTCGCTGTTCAGCTTCTTCAACGCACCGCTGTTCGCGATCTTCATCCTCGGCCTGTTCTGGCCGCGGATGACCGGCACCTCGGCGTGGATCGGGCTGCTGTCCGGCACCGCGGCCGCGGTGATCGTGAACGTCCTGGTGACCACCGACGTCCTCGCGCTGTCCAGCCAGGCCGGTAGCTTCGTCGGGGCGAGCGCCGCGTTCGTCGTCGGCGTGCTCGTGGCGGTGGGCGTCTCGATGGTCAGCACGCCGAAGCCGGCGTCGGAGCTCGGCGGCCTGGTCTGGAGCCTGACCACCAAGGAGGAGCGCACCCACGAGAGCCACGGGGACGACGCCGGGTGGTACCGCAGCCCGACGGTCCTCGCGGTGGGCGTGCTCGCCCTGACCACCATCCTCTACATCATCTTCTGGTAAGGGACGGGCCATGACGGAACCGGAAGGCCCCACGGCGGGTCAGGAAGCGCCGGTCTCGACCACCGCATCGCGGCTGTTCGACCTGCGCACGGTACTCGCGCTGCTGTTCGTCGTGTACGGGCTCGTGCTGCTCATCGTCGGGCTCGTCGCGACGGACGAGGCCGACATCGCGAAGGCGGGCGGCTGGAACATCAACCTGGTCACCGGGATCGCGATGCTCGTGCTCGCGGTCTTCTTCATCGTCTGGGTCCGGCTGCGGCCGGTGAAGGCCCCGGTCGAGGAGATCGAGGGGACGGCCGGCGACACTGCCGGTCCCCCCGGACACTAGAGCCGGACCGTACCCGGTCGGCTCCGCCGGGCGTCAGCTGCGGGAGCCGACCGGGTACTGCGGGTTGAATGCGTGGAGCGTCCAGTCGTCGAAACGGCGGACAGTGCTGCGGACCGTGGTCCAGAACGTGGTCATGTTGTCCTTTCCATCAGGAACTTCATCTGTCGTGAGGGCCTGTCGCCGGTCCCTCGCCCAGTGTGACGAGCCGATCTTCTGAATCGTTACCGAACAGCCCCGGAAACGCGAGCGGTGTCACAGCACGTACCCGAAAGCGGGGATGACGGCGGGCCGGTCGCGCCTCCCGGTAGCGTCACCGAGATGCCGGACCCGCTGCTCGTGATCGCGCGGGACGGCGAGCACGAGATCGAGATCCAGCGCTCCCGCTTCCTCTGCCGGCTGGTCCGGGTGCCCGACGCCGAGGGCGCCGCCGCGGTCATCGCCGAGGTCCGGCGCGAGCACTGGTCGGCCACCCACAACTGCACGGCCTTCCGCGTCGGCCGCGCCGGCGAGGTCCAGCGCTCCTCGGACGACGGCGAGCCCGCCGGCACCGCGGGCGTCCCCATGCTCGAGGTGCTGCTGCGTCGCGAGCTCACGGACGTCGTCGCCGTGGTCACCCGGTACTTCGGCGGCGTCAAGCTCGGCGCGGGCGGGCTGGTGCGCGCCTACGGCCGGGCGGTGTCGGAGACGGTCGACGCCGTGGGGGTGCTCCGGCGCGTCCGGCACACCCGCTTCCTGCTCGCCGTGCCGCACGCCGACGCCGGCCGGCTGGACAACGCCCTGCGCGCGGCCGGGTACCCGGTCGTCGACGTCGCCTACGGGCGGGACGTCGAGATCACCGCCACCGCCGCCGACACGGAAGGGTTCCACGCCTGGCTGGCCGCCCAGACGGGCGGGAGCGTCGAGGCGGTGGAGGTGGGCGAGGTCGACGTGGAGATCTAGGGCCGCGCCCCGGCGATGATCTTCAGGTCGGCGACGAAGGCGGCCAGCAGCTCCTTCCGTTCCTTCGGGTCCGACCGGAGGATCGACGACGGGTGCACGGTCGGCACGACCGTGCGCCCGTCGTGCTCCAGCAGCTCGCCGCGGTGCTCGGTGATCCGGAAGTCCTGGCCCAGCAGCGACTTGGCCGCCACCGCGCCCAGCACCCCGACGACGGGCGGCCCGACCAGCCGCAGCTCGGCGTCGAGCCACGGGCGGCAGGCCCGGACCTGGCGCACGGTCGGCTGCTTGTGGATCCGGCGCTTCCCGCGCTCCTCGAACCGGAAGTGCTTGACCGCGTTGGTGACGAACACCTCGTCGCGGGCGATGCCGGCCTCGTCGAGGGCCTGGTCGAGGACGCGCCCCGCAGGCCCGACGAAGGGCTTGCCCGCCTTGTCCTCCTGATCGCCGGGCTGCTCGCCGACGAGCATGAGCCACGCGCTCCGCGGGCCCTCACCCCCGACCGTCGGCCCGGCCGCCTTGTAGAGCTCGCACCCCGTGCAGTCGGCCTCGACCTCGCGCAGCTCGTCGAGATCGGTCACGGACGGGGCGTCGGCGGCGGGCTCGGTCATGCGGGGACAGTGCCCGCCCGCTGACCACCCGAAACGCGCGGCTCGCGGTGCCGGAACGCGCGACTCGCGGTGCCGGAACGCGCGACTCGCGGTGCCGGAACGCGCGACTCGCGGTGCCAGAGCGCGCGACTCGCGGTGCCAGAGCGCGCGACTCGCGGTGCCAGAGCGCGCGACTCGCGGTGCCAGAGCGCGCGACTCGCGGTGCCAGAGCCCCCGACTCGCGGTGCCGGAGCCCCGACTCGCGGGTCAGGCCGGGGCGGTACCGGCCGCCGTGCGCCAGGCGGTGGAGTCGTCGACCCCGATCGTGCGCGCCCACACCGTGGTGAGCGACTCGAGCACGTCCTCCTCCTCGAACGGCTTGCCGAGGGAGAGCCAGACGTAGCAGGTGTGGTCGGCCATCGCCCCCAGCACCTGCACCGTCATGAAGGGGTCGAGCGTCGGGTCGGCGATCCCGTCGGCCTGTTGCCGCTTGAGCACCCGCTCGAGCTGCGCCAGCCACGCCTCGCGGACGTGCAACCGCATCTCCCGCATCTCCGGGGAGAACGTGCCGACCTGCTCCATCAGCGCGACCATCCCGGCGTTCTCCCGGTAGACCTGGATGTAGCCGCGCAGGCCGGCCCGGATGCGCTCCACCATCGTCGCGTCCCGCGGGACCACCGTGGCGGCCGCGACGTCGGACATCATCCGCTCGACGACCTTCTCGCACACCTCGCGGAAGATCGTCTCCTTCGAGTCGAAGTAGCTGTAGAACGTGCCCTGCGCGACCCGCGCCTCGGCCACGATGTCGGCTACCCGGGCGTCGACGAACCCCCTGCGCAGGAACACGGTGTGGGCCGCCTCGAGGAGCTGGTCGCGCCGCTGCTGGCCCTTGTCGGTCTGCGGGCCGCTCTCCCGCCGCTGCTGCTGCGGGTCGCTGGCGCCGGTCACCCGCCTGCCGCGGGTACTGCCGCCGCGCGATGCCATCGTCCGTCCCTTCGGAGCCGTGCGGCCCCCCGTCATCGCGGCCCCCGAGGCGGGATCCGGCCGCGCGTCCCACCGTCCGGACGGGCCAGTCTACCGGCCGTGACCTGCGCGGTCGCCGCGCGGGCGGTCACGACCCGGTCCGTCTGAGCTCGCGCTTGAGGATCTTGCCGCTGGCGTTCATCGGCAGCTCCTCGCGGACGACGACGTCCGCGGGCACCTTGTACCGGGCGAGCCTGCCCCGGCACAGCTCGACGAGCTCGGTCGCCAGCTCCTCCGCCGTCCCGGTCCACGAGGGGGCGGTGACGAAGGCGCGCACGGTCTCGCCCCAGTGCTCGTCCGGCACCCCGACCACGGCGCACTGCACCACCGCCGGGTGCTCGGCCAGCACCGTCTCGATCTCCACGGGGTAGATGTTCTCGCCACCCCGAATGATCATGTCCTTCTTGCGTCCGTGCAGGTAGAGGTAGCCGTCCTTGTCCCGGTAGGCCATGTCGCCCGCGCGGAACCAGCCGCCGGCGAAGGCCCGCTCGGTCTCCTCCGGCATGTCGAGGTAGCCGTCCATGAGCATGTCGCTGCGGGTCGCGATCTCGCCGACCTCGCCGACGGGCACGTCGTTGAGGTCCTCGTCGACCAGCCGCAGCGCGATGCCGTACCCGGGGCGCCCGATCGAGCCGAGCAGCTCGGTGCGCCCGGCGAGCGCCAGCCGGTGCTCCTCCGGGGTGAGGAAGGCCTGCAGCCCCGCCTCGGTGCCCGCGCCGAAGAGCTGCAGGAACTCGCAGTCGAAGACGTCCATCGCACGGCGCAGCAGGGTCGGCGACATCGGCGCGGCGCCGTAGTAGATGAGCCGCAGCCGGTCGTAGGCGTGGTCGGCCACCCCGGGCTGCTGCAGCAGCGTGCTGATCATGGTCGGGACGAGGAACGCCCCGGTGATCCGGTCCTCCGCCATGAACCCGAGGACGGTCCCCGGGTCGAACTGCGGCAGCAGCAGCGAGGTGAACCCGGTGGCCACGCCGCCGAGCAGGCCGGCGATGCCGGTGACGTGGAAGGCGGGCGCGGCGACGTAGCGGACGTCGTCCGGGCGCGGCTGGTTGGTGATCATCCCGTGCTCGACGATCGCCTTCATCATCCCCTGGGACTGCAGCACGCCCTTCGGCGTGCCGGTCGTGCCGGAGGTGAAGGCCAGGCCGAGCAGGTCCCGGTCCTGGCAGACGACCGGCGGCTCGACGTCCTGCCCGGTCTCGACGAACCCGTCGAACGCGGTCTCCATCTCGATCACGAGCCGCAGCGACGGGTGCTGGTCGGCGATGCCGGCCAGCAGGTCGGCGTACCGGGCGTCGTGGAACATCGCGACGGCCTGCCCGCGCTCGAGGAAGACGTCCACCTCGGGCCGCATCAGCCGGTAGTTCAGCGGCATGTAGACCGCACCGAGCTTGAGGCAGGCCAGCACGATCTCGACGTAGCGGTGCGAGTCGAGCGCCAGCACCGCCAGCCGGTCGCCCCGCCCGATCCCGTGCGCCTGCAGCGCCGAGACCAGCTTGTTGACCCGGGAGTTGGTGAGGGCGAAGGAGTGCTCCGTCCCGTCGGGGAACAGGAACGCCGCCTTGTCGGGGTGGCGCGCCGCGGACAGCGGGAGCGCCTCACCGAGGGAGAACGCGAGCGGGGCCGTCATGGGATCTCCTCGTCGAGAACCGATGGGGAACGAGCTGCTACGTACCGCTACTTGCCGCGCCAGACGGGCGCGCGCTTCTCGGCGAAGGCGAGTGCGCCCTCGCGGGCGTCCTCCGAGGAGGAGATGGGCTCGGCGACCTCGCGCTGGCGGGCCCATTTCTCCTCGGCGGGCCAGCCGACCGACTCCGCGACGATCCTCTTGCTGATGCGGACGGCCAGCGGGCCGTTCGCGGTGATCTCGCCGGCGAGGGCGAGGGCCGCGTCGAGCGCCCCGCCGGTCGGCACCAGGCGGTTGACCAGGCCGAGCGCGGCCATCCGCGGGGCCGGCACGTGGTTGCCGGTCAGGGCCAGCTCCATCGCGACGTGGTACGGGATGCGCTCGGGCAGCCGCAGCAGCCCGCCGCCCGCGGCGACCAGGCCCCGCTTGACCTCGGTGATCCCGAAGGTGGCGCTCTCGGCCGCGACCACCAGGTCGCAGGCCAGCACGATCTCGCAGCCGCCCGCGAGCGCATAGCCCTCGACCGCCGCGATCAGCGGCTTCTCCGGGGGCTGCTCGACCAGCCCGGCGAACCCGCGCACCCCGGCGTAGGGCCGCTCGCCGCGGACGAACGCCTTCAGGTCCGCCCCGGCGCAGAACGTGCCGCCCGCGCCGGTCAGGATGCCGACGCGCAGGTCGGGATCGGAGTCGAGGCGGTCCATCGCCTTCGACACCAGCTCGGCCAGCCGGGCGTTGACGGCGTTGCGGGCCTCGGGCCGGTCGAGGGTGATCAGCAGGACCCCCTCGGCCGGGACGGAGAGGTGTACCGGCTCGATCATCGCGCCACTCCGCTCCGCTGCGTGGACGGCCTCATCCCCGGCCCCGCTCGTTGAAGGGCAGGTGCCGCTCGGGGTCCGGGTCCTTCGGCAGCCCCAGCACCCGCTCGGCGATGATGTTGCGCTGGATCTCCGAGGTCCCGCCCGCGATCGAGTAGGTCTTCATCGCGAGGAAGCGGTCCGCCGCCTCGCTCCCCTCCGCGGGGTCCCAGGCCACGGCGCCGTCCGCCTCGAGATCGGTGCCGAGCACCCCGAGCTTCTCGGCGAGCATCGAGTGCGCGAGCTTGCGGATCGAGCCCTCGGCCGTCGGCGCGGCGTCCCCGGAGGCGACGAAGCTGCGCACCGTCGTCATCTGGAGGACCTTCTCCTCCACGTAGGCCTCGAGCAGCCGCTCCCGCAGCACCGGGTCCTCCCAGGCGCCGTTCCCGACGGCGCGGGCGACCAGCGAGTCCGCCTCCCCCGGCCCCACGGCGGGGCGCCCGGAGAGACCGTTGCGCTCCTGCATCAGGGTGGTGATCGCGACCGACCAGCCCTGGTTGACCGGGCCGATCCGCGCGGAGTCCGGGACCACGACGTCCGTCAGGAAGGTCTCGTTGAACTCGGCGTTGCCGGTCATCTGCTTCAGCGGCCGCGGCTCGACGCCGGGCGTGCGCATGTCCAGCAGGAAGTACGTGATCCCGCGGTGCTTCGGCGCCGCCGGGTCGGTACGGGCCATCAGCAGCCCGAAGTCGGCGAGGTGGGCGTAGGAGTTCCAGACCTTCTGGCCGTTGATCAGCCAGGTCCCGTCCGCCTGCTGGACCGCCCGGGTGGACAGCCCGGCCAGGTCCGAGCCCGCGCCCGGCTCGCTGAACAGCTGGCACCAGAACTCGCGGCCGCGGCGCAGCGCGGGCAGCCGCTCGGCCTTCTGCTCCGGGCTGCCCCACTCCAGGATCGTGTGCCCGGCCAGGACGAGCCCGACGAAGTCCCGGTTGTGCCGCTCGGCGCGGTACCGCGCCAGCGCCTCGGTGACGACGGCGCCGCGGTCCGCGGGCAGCCCCAGCCCGCCGTGCTCGACGGGCCAGGTCGGCGTGGCCAGCCCGGAGTCGCCGAGCAGGTCGAACCAGGCGGGCCCGCGGGCGGGGTCCTCGCGGATCGTCTCGACGGCGGCCAGGTCGCCGCGGGCGACGGCGGCCCGCCAGTCCTCGGGCAGGTGGGCCCGCAGCCACGCCTCGACGGCGGCGATGATCTCCGCGTCCGAGGCGCCGGGGGCGAGCGTGACCCGTTCGGTGACGGGTTCGGTGCCGGGTTCTGTCACGGTCATGCGGAGATCCCCTCGGTGGTCGTGCGCGCCGGCACGGTGGGCACGAGCGCGGGAACGAGCTCGGCCCTGGCCAGCTGCGGGGAGCCGAGCAGCGCCCGGTCGGCGCGGGCCCGGCGGAGGTAGAGGTGGGCGTCGTGCTCCCAGGTGAAGCCGATGCCGCCGTGCAGCTGGATCGCGTCGAGCCCGGTCTGCAGGAAGGCGTCGCCGCAGTAGGAGCGGGCGATGGTCGTGGCCTGCGCGAACTCCGGCGTGCCGGGCTCCTGCCAGGCGGCCCAGTAGGCCGCGGAGTGCGCCATCTCCTGCCGGACGGCCATGTCCGCCAGCCGGTGCTTGACGCCCTGGAAGGAGCCGATGAGCCGGCCGAACTGCCGGCGGGTGCGGGCGTACTCGGCGGTGAGGTCGGTCGCCGCGGTCATCCCGCCGACCTGCTCGGCCGACACCAGCACGGACGAGACCGCCCGGGCCCGGGCGAGGACCGCGGCCCCGCGGGCCGGGTCGCCGAGGGCGCGCGAGGGCGTCCCGTCGAGGGTGATCCGGGCGGCTCGGCGGGTGAGGTCGAGGGTCTCCAACGGGGTCCGGGTGAGCCCCGCGGCACCGGCCTCGACCAGGTAGGGAGCCGGTCCGCCGGGACCGCGGGCGGCGACGACCAGCAGGTCGGCGTCGCCGCCGTCGAGGACGACGGGCACGGTGCCGGTCAGTCGCCCGGCGGCGTCGGCCGTGGTCGTCACGACGGGCTCGCCGGACGGACCCCAGGCCTCCACCGCGAGGGCCGCGGTCAGGGAGCCGTCGGCGATCCGGGGCAGGTACTCGGCGGCCGGCCCGCCGTCCTGGGCCTCCTCCCCGCCGTCGGCGGCGAGCAGGACGGGGGCGGCGAGCCCGACGGTCGGCAGGAACGGGCCGCCGTGCAGCACCCGCCCCATCTCCTCGACGACGATCGCGAGGTCGAGCAGGGTGCCGCCGAAACCGCCGTGCCGCTCGGGGAGGGCCAGCCCCTGCAACCCGACCTGCTCGGCGAGCTCGGACCACAGCGCGGGGTCGTGCCGCTCCCCCGCCTCGGCCAGCTCGCGGGCGCGTGCCACGGGCGCCCAATCGGCGAGCACGCGCCGCACGGTCTCGCGCAGTCCACGGTGCTCGTCGGTCCACCCGAACTCGGGTTCACGCTGCTCTGCGTACACGGCCGACAGCGTGCAGCGGATGTGACGTCGGTGTCAATCTCACTTTTTCGCACCGCCTGCGAGCTGGCCGATCGTTCGCAAACTGGTGGTTGACATGACCGGGATCACCGTCGATATTGCCACATGACGACGACGTCACAATCACTCGTCGGCCCCTCCTGGGCCGGCCGCCGGCGTCGTCCATCCGCCGACGATCTGGAGCGCCAACGCATGCTGACCGGCCAGGAGTACAAGGAGTCCCTCAAGGACGGCCGGAAGGTCTACTTCCAGGGCAGGCTCATCGAGGACATGGACGCCGAGCCCGGCCTGTCCGTCCCGCTCAACGCCGTCGCGGACGGCTACGACAAGTACTACTCGTCCGCCCCCGACGCGGTGAACCCCGTGGTCAGCGCGCCGCGCAGCGTGCAGGAGCTGCGGGACCGGATCCCCGAGCTCATGGAGCTCGACCTGGTCCTCAACGTGACCTACCAGTCCCTGATGACCGTCCTGGTCGCGGCGGGCCGGCTGGAGGGCTCCGCCCCCCAGTACATCCCGCGCATCGAGGCCTACGTGGAGAAGGCCCGCCGGGAGGACATCCGCATCACCGAGTGCATCACCGACGCCAAGGGCAACCGCAGCCTGCACCCGGGCAAGCAGGAGGACCCCGACGCCTACGTGCGGGTCGTCTCCCGCAGCGACGACGGCGTGGTCATCCGGGGCGCCAAGCTGCACATCAGCGGCGCGGCGCTCGGCCACGACCTGATGGTCATGCCGACCAAGACGATGCGGCCCGGCGAGGAGGACTACGCGATCGCGTGCGCGGTCCCGGTCAACTCCCCCGGCGTGCACATCACCAACACCACCTACCACCCGCTGCACGGCGACCCGCGGGACTTCCCGGTGTCCTCCCACGAGTCCATGCCGGACTCGATGTGCATCTTCGACGACGTGTTCGTCCCCAACGAGCGGGTCTTCCTCGACGGCGAGACCGAGCACGCCGCGGTGTTCGCGCATTCCCTGGGCCTGTGGGAGCGCCTCGGCGGCATCTCGTTCATGGTGCAGCAGGCGGACGAGCTCGTCGGGCTCGCGCACCTGATCGCCGAGGCCAACGGCACGGCGAAGGTCTCCCACGTCCGGGAGAAGATCGACGAGATGATGATCCACGCGACGCTGCTGCGGGCCGGGCTCGAGGCCGCGATCGGGAACGCGCACAGCACGCCCGAGGGCTACTACTACCCGGACGACATGTTCACCAACGTGACCAAGTACCAGGGCGCGTCGCAGTTCGGCGTGATGGTGCGCCACCTGCACGACATCGCGGGCGGGGCCGTGGTCACCGCGCCGTCGATGGCGGACTTCGAGAACCCGACGCTGCACCCGTACCTCGAGAAGTACATGAGCACGGGCGGCGGGATCTCGGGCGAGTACCGCTCGAAGCTGTTCCACGCGATCCGGGACACCACGGCCGACGCCTACGGCGGCTGGCACCTGGTGACCAACATCCAGTCGGGCGGCGGGCTCTACGCCCAGCGCCTGGTCACCCGCAAGAACTACGACCTGGACCGGGCGCGCGCGCTCGGCCTGAAGGCCGCCGGCCTGGCCAGCTGACCGGCCCGGTCCGCTCCTCGTCCCCCGACGGAAGCAGGCCCGGCGGGACGCGCCCCCGACGACGTGGGCGTCCCCGCCGGGCCGCTCCCCCCTGCCCGCGCACTCCCCCGATGAACCCAGCGTGTCCCGCCGAAAGGGATGGATCTCGATGAAGAGAACGCTCGCCGCCGTCGCCTCCGCCGCGGCCGTGGCCCTCGCACTCGCCGGCTGCAGCTCCGGCGAGGGCTCCTCCGACGCCTCCGGCGGCCTCACGGGCGAACCGGTGGTCGTCGGCGTGCTGGCCCCGATGGACGGCGCCACCGCCTACCCGCAGACCGGCTACGGCGCCCAGGCGGCCGAGCGGTACGTGAACGAGAAGCTGGGCGGCATCAACGGCCGGCCGCTGAAGATCGACCTGTGCGCCGGCGACGGCAGCCCCGAGACGGCGGTCAACTGCGCGAACCAGTTCGTCACCGAGAACGTCGTCGCGGTGTTCGACGCCTACGACGGCTCGGTCGGCGGCGCGGTCCCCGTCCTCACCGCGGCCAAGATCCCGATCATCGGCGAGCTCGGCGCCACCGCGGTGGTCGACTCGCTCCCCTGGGGCCAGTCCTTCTACTTCTCCGGCCCGCTGGAGACCAGCGCGCTGGGCATGGTCACGATCCTCGACCAGATCGGCAAGAAGAACGCCTCGCTGGCGGTCACCGACGGCCCGCCGAGCCACGGCTACGTGGACAAGCTGGTCATGCCCGCGGCGAAGAACCTCGGCATGAACGTCACGCCGCTCTACGTGCCCGGCAACAACATGAACTTCAACGTCATGGCCGCCACCGAGCTGTCCACCAACCCGGACGTCGCGGGCATCATCGCCCTGACCGAGGACGGCTGCACCGGCCTGTTCAAGGCGCTGCGCGCGCAGGGCTACGACGGCACGATCTTCGCGGGCTCCTGCTCGCAGTTCATCGCGGAGATGAAGCAGGACGCCGCGGGCGCGATCGTCCAGCCGCGCGTCTGGGTGCCGGCGTCGAAGGCGAACGCCCCGGCCGAGGTCCAGCAGCAGCTGGACGACTTCGCCACCTCCATGGAGGAGATCGACCGCGGCGACCAGCAGTCCGCCCGCTCGCTGTACTCCTTCGCGGGCATGGTCAACCTGGCGAACGTGCTCAAGGGCATCCAGGGTGAGATCACCCCGGAGTCGGTGACCACGGCCATGAAGGCGGTCAAGGACATGCCGACCTTCGCCGGCCCGAAGGTGACCTGTGACGGCCAGCAGTGGGCCAACCGGCCGGCCTCCTGCAGCCACGAGGCGATCTTCTTCGAGGTCCAGCCGGACGGCTCGATGAAGCCGGTCGACCCGAACGGCTTCATCGCCCTCGACCCGTCGAAGATGAGCGCTGCCTAGCCGGCCCCGGGCGGATCCCCTGTCGCACAGGGGATCCGCCCTCCCTCTGAGGAAGGATTCCCGTGGGGACGATCCTGCAGTTCGTGGTCCTCGGTCTGGGGCTGGGTGCGATCTACATCGGCCTCGGCACCGGCCTCCTGCTGGTGCACCGCGCCACCGGCATCATCAACTTCGCCCAGGGCGCCATGGCCATGTGGGGCGCCTTCGTCTTCGCCCAGCTCCGGCTGGACGGCACGCTGGTCTTCCCGATCGGCTCGATCGAGCTCGAGCGCCGCCCACCCGTCGCGGTCGCCGCGCTGATCGGCCTGGCGACGGCGTTCCTGCTCGGCCTGCTCGTGCACTACGTGATCTTCCGCCCGGTGCGCCACGCCCCGGTGCTGGCCCAGGTGGTCGTGTCCGTCGCGGTGATGATCACCCTCCAGGCCCTGGTGGTGCTGCGGTTCGGCCCGAACAACATCGACGTCGACTCCCTCATCCCCGAGGACTCGTTCACCCTGTTCGGCGCGGACATCCCGACCCGCGAGCTCGTCATGGCCGCGATCATGGTGCTGCTCGCCGCCGCGGTCTGGGCCTACCTGCGCTTCACCCGCGCCGGCGTCGCCACCCGTGCGGCGTCGGAGAACGAGCGCGCCGCGGTGCTGATGGGCTTCTCGCCCGACCGGCTGGCCGCCGTCGCGCAGGTCGTCGCGATCATGCTCGGCACGGTCGCCGTCATGCTGGGCAGCTCGCTGACCGGCCTCAACGCGGACAACTACACCCTGCTCGTGGTCCCGGCCCTGGCGGTGCTGCTCGTCGCCCGCATGGAGTCGATCGCGATCGTGGTGGTCGCCGCGCTGCTGATGGGCGCCTTCCAGTCGCTGATCAACCTGCTGATCACCAAACCGTTCTGGCCGCAGTGGGCGCAGTCCGGTCTCGACCAGGTCGTCCCGTTCGCGGTCGTCATGGTCATCCTGTTCGTGCAGGGCAAGCGGCTGCCGTCCCGCGGCTCGCTGCAGACCGTCCGGCTGCCGGACGTGTCGATCCCGAGGTTCAAGCCGATCCCCGCCGTGATCATGCTCGTGGTGGGCGTCGCGGCGCTGTCCTTCACCCAGGGCACGTGGCGCTTCGGGGTCACCACGTCGATCATCGTGATGCTGCTGGCGCTGTCCTACGTGGTGCTCACCGGGTACCTCGGCCAGATCTCGCTGGCGCAGGGCGCATTCGCCGGCGCCGCCGGATTCTGCCTGTCGAAGGTCACCACGAACTGGGGCATCCCGTTCCCCGTCTCGCTGATCCTCTGCGCGCTCGTCGCGACGGGGCTCGGCATGCTGGTGGCACTGCCCGCCTTCCGGATCCGCGGGGCGCAGCTCGCGATCGTCACGATCGCGGCGGCGCTGGCCATCGAGCGGTTCGTGTTCAACAACTACACACTGAGCCCGCCCGAGGGGAACCCGATCGCGGACGCCACGCTGTTCGGGCTCAACCTGGGCGTGCGCGAGGGCCGTGACCTGGCCCGGATCTCGTTCTCGGTCATGGTGCTCGTCATCGCCGCGATCCTGGTGTGGATGTTCATCCGGGTCGCCTCCGGCGACACCGGCCGGGCGTTCCTCGCGGTGCGCGCCAACGAGCGCGCGGCGGCGTCCAGCGGCATCGACGTGCGCAAGACCAAGCTGATCGGCTTCGCCATCTCGGCGTTCATCGCCGGCATCGCGGGCTGTCTGATCGGCTTCAGCCGCGGCCAGCTGTCCGCGGAGTCGTTCAGCGTGTTCGCCGGGCTCCAGGTGCTCGCCGTGGCCTACCTCGGCGGTATCACGAGCGTGGGCGGCGCGATCGTGGCCGGCGTCCTCGGCCCGCTCGGCATCGTCTACACGCTGCTGCGCGGCGTGTTCGACCTCGGCGAGTACTACGCGCTCATCTCCGGCCTCGGCCTGATCATCACCGCCCTGCTCAACCCGGTCGGCATCGCGGGCGCCACCCGCGAGCAGGTCGCCTGGGTGAAACGGAAACTCTCGCGCTCGGGGCCGCCACCGTCCACGGTGCCCGAGGCGCCGGCGCCGAAGGAGCCGTCCCGTGTCTGAGCCCGTGTCCGACAAGGGACTGCACACGCGCGACCTGACGGTCCGCTACGGCGGACTGGTCGCCAACGACTCTGTGACCATCGACGTCGAGCCGGGGAAGGTCGTCGGGCTGATCGGTCCGAACGGCGCGGGGAAGACGACCTTCGTCGACGCCGTCACCGGGTTCACCGCCTGCGAGGGCGAGATCCTGCTCGACGGCACCCGGATCGACGCGCTGCCCCCGCACGAGCGGCGCTCCGCAGGCCTGTCCCGGACCTGGCAGTCCGGGGAGCTCTTCGGCAACCTGTCCGTCGCCGAGAACCTGCTGGTGGCGGCGCGGACCGGAGGGTGGCGCACGCTGGTGCGGGACATCTTCGTCCCGCGCCGGAAGGGGAGCGACGACGTGGTCGCCCGCGCGCTCGACGTCGTCGGGTTGGGGGACGTGGCGGACACCCTCGCCCGGGACCTGTCGCTCGGCCAGCAGAAGCTGGTCGGCGTGGCCCGCGCGCTGGCGGGCGGGGCCGAGGTACTGCTGCTCGACGAGCCCGCCGCGGGCCTGGACTCGATGGAGAGCCAGTCCTTCGCGGGCCGCATCCGGTCGATCGCGGACTCCGGCCCCGGGGTCCTGCTGATCGACCACGACATGTCCCTGGTCCTGGGCGTCTGCGACACGGTGACGGTGCTGGAGTTCGGCAAGCAGATCTTCACCGGCACCCCGGCCGAGGCCCGGACCGACCCGACGGTGGTGGCGGCCTACCTCGGCGCCCCGGTGGAGGCGAGCCATGCCTGACACGCTTCTGGAGACCACGGACCTGGCCGCCGGCTACAACGGCGTGCCGGCGATCCGCGGGCTGTCCCTGTCCGTCGGCCCGGGTGAGGTCGTCGCGCTCCTGGGGCCCAACGGCGCCGGCAAGACGACGTCCCTGCTCGCCATGGTCGGGCTCGTCCCGCTGCTCGGCGGCGAGGTCCGCGTGCTCGGCGCCCCGCTCGGCCGTCGCAAGCCCCACCAGATCGCCCGGTCCGGGGTGCTGCTGGTGCCCGACGACCGCGGGATCTTCTACGGCCTCACCGTCCGCGAGCACCTGCGGCTCGCCGCCCGCAAGGCCGACCCGGAGCGCGAGGCGCAGGTCCTCGACCGGTTCCCGGTGCTGCGGAACCTGGACTCGCGGCGCGCCGGGCTGATGTCCGGCGGCGAGCAGCAGATGCTGGCCATCGCGAAGGCGCTGCTGGCCCGGCCGAAGGTGCTGATCATCGACGAGATGAGCCTCGGGCTCGCGCCGAAGATCGTGCAGGAGATGCTGCCGGCGATCCGGGACCTCGCGAAGGAGGACGGCATCGGGCTCGTGCTGGTCGAGCAGCACATCGAGCTCGCGCTGTCGATCGCCGACCGGGGCGTGATCCTCAACCACGGCCGCGTCGTCCTCACCGGGGCCGCGGCCGACCTGCTCCGCGACCGGCACCTCGTCGAGGCGGCCTACTTCGGCGCGGAGCAGTTCGCCGACACGGAGGGCACGCTCGCCGGATGACCGCCGTCCTCGGCCCGGCGACCGCCACCGCGTCCGACGGGGTGCCGATCGCCTACCGCCGCCGGCCCGGTCCCGGCACGGTGCCGCTGGTGCTGGTCCACGGGACGTCCGCGCACGCGGGCTGGTGGGAACACCTGCTGCCCGCGCTGCCGGAGCGGTTCGCCGTGGTGAGCATGGACCTCGCCGGGCACGGCGACTCCGGGCGGCGTGCGGTGTACGACCTGGACTCCTGGTCCGGAGACGTCCTGGCCGTCGTGCGCGAGGCGTTCGGCGGACCGGCGGTGCTGGTGGGGCACAGCGTCGGCGGGCTCGTGACGGCCGGGGCGGCGGTGCTCGACCCGGCCGCCTCCGCCGGAGTCGTCCTCGTCGACTCGATCGTCGTCGACGGGTCCCCGGCGGAGGCCCCGGAGTGGCGGCCGCCCAGGGCCACGCGGATCTTCGCCGACCTCGACGAGGTGGCCGGCCGGTTCCGGCTCACGCCGCCGCAGCCGGAGGCCGACCCGGGGGTGCTGCGCGCGATCGCGGAGGGTTCGGTGCGGCCGGTGCCCGGCGGCTACGCCTGGAAGGTCGACCCGCTGATCTTCGGCGCGGTCGGCAGGCCGGGCATGTGCACGCGGCTGCCCGACCTGCCCGGCCCCGTCGCCGTCGTGCGTGGCGAGCTGTCGGTGCTGGTCCCGCCCTCGGCCGGGGCCGACCTCGCCGCGCTGATCGGGCGCCCGGTGCCGCAGTTCGACGTCCCCGGCGCCCACCACCACCTGATGATCGACCACCCCGTCGAGCTGGCCGCGGCGCTGCGCGAGGCGCTCGCCGTCGTCTCGCCCGACCGTCCGAGGAGCTGAGTGCCCTGACCGCCTTCGCCGCCGTCCCCGACCTGCTCGCCGTGGCCCCCGGCACCGAGCTGGGCCACAGCTCCTGGCGCGTGGTCGAGCAGCCGCGGATCGACACCTTCGCCGACGCGACGGACGACCACCAGTGGATCCACGTCGACCGCACGAGCGCCGCCGACGGGCCCTATGGCACCACGATCGCGCACGGCATGCTCACGTTGTCGCTGGTCCCGACCATGATCGGTGAGGTCGCGACGGTCCCCTCGGCGACCTTCGGCCTCAACTACGGCTTCGACAAGGTCCGCTTCACCGCCCCGGTCCCCGCCGGCTCCCGCGTCCGTGCCGCGGTCAGCGTGGTCGGCGCCGACCCGGTGCCCGGCGGAGCCAAGGTGACCTTCCGCGCCGTCGTCGAGCTGGAGGGCTCGGACCGCCCCGCCTGCGTCGCCGACATGATCATCATCTGGATGGAGTGACCCGCGGCTTCGCCGCCCGTGCGCGGTAAGTGGTGCTGGAGCACCAC
>NZ_JBEZDN010000144.1:0-19845 GCF_040648315.1 Pseudonocardia sp. NPDC049154 | reverse complement strand
CCGGCGGCGTCGAAGGACCGCCGGTAGTGCGGCACGTTGTCGTAGGCGTGGCGCAGCGTCCACTGCAGCCGCTCGAGCTGGGTGGCGCGCAGCGCGTCCGTCGACAGGTGCTCGGCCGGATCGAGGGTCTGCGGGTCCGGCGCCTCGCCCAGCCGGTGCGCCGCGGTCGGGCTGGTCACTGGTCGGACTCCTTCTTGGCCACGAGGGTGAGGACGTCGTAGCGGGCGACGGATTCGCCGTCCTGGCGGGTGACGTCGGCGTCCCAGCGGACCTCCCCGTAGCCGGCGGACTCGCGGGGGTGCTGGCCCACGAACGTGCCGCCGCGGCCGAGTGGCTCGACCGGGCCGTCGACGCAGACGGTGTCGTCGGGCAGCTCGCGCAGGTGCTGCCCGAGCGCCTTGAGCAGCGCGGCGCGCTGGTGGAAGGTCAACTCCCGCCACGCCGGCCCGCCGACCTGACGCCCGTAGGCCAGGGCCGCGGCGAAGTCGATCCCGGCCGAGGAGACCCGGGCGATCTCCTCGCCGGTCACCGCATCGAACACCGGACGACCGGCGTCGCCCGGGGTGTGCCAGCCACCGGAGACGTAGCTGCGCAGGACCGGGATGCTCACGGGCGGTCTCCTCGTCGTCGGGAAGCCGGTGGGTCCGCCGTCGCTCACCCGATCTCGCGGCGAACGATCGTTCGGTTGCCGGGAGACGCTAGCATGACCGCGTGCAGACGAACAGTGGTGCGGCCGAACCCGACGGCCCGGCGGTCCTCGTCACCGCGGACGACAAGGACCCGGCCGTCGCGATCGTCACGCTGAACCGGCCGGCGAAGCGCAACGCGCTCACCGTCGAGGTCAAGGAGGCGCTGCTCGAGGCGCTGGAGCGGGTGGCGGCCGACGGCGCCGTCCGGGCGGTCCTGCTGACCGGGACCGGCAAGTCGTTCTGCGTCGGGCAGGACCTCGGCGAGCACGTCGAGTCCCTGCGGGGCAACGCCGCGACCTCCTTCGACACGGTCGAGAAGCACTACAACCCGATCGTTCGGGCGATCGCCACGATGCCGAAGCCGGTGGTCTGCGCGCTCAACGGCGGCGCCGTCGGTGCGGGCCTCGGTTTCGCCCTGGCCTGCGACCTGCGCGTCGCCGCCGACACCGCCACGTTCGCCACGGCGTTCTCGGCCATCGGGCTCACCGCGGACTCCGGGCTGTCCGCCAGCCTCGTGCACTCGCTGGGCGCCGCCCGGGCCACCGAGCTGCTGCTGCTCGGGGAGTCCTTCGACGCGCAGCAGGCGCTGGCGTCGGGGCTGGTCAGGACCGTGGTGCCGGCCGAGGAGGTGCTCGGCGCCGGGCTGGAGCTGGCGCGCCGGCTCGCGGCCGGGCCCACGCTCGCCTACGCCGAGATCAAGAAGGCGGTCGCGATCGGCGCCGTCTCGTCGCTCGACACCGTCCTCGCCAACGAGGGCGAGGGGCAGGCGCGGCTCGGCGTGACCCGCGACCACCGCGAGGCCGTCGAGGCGTTCCTCGAGAAGCGCAAGCCCGCGTTCGAGGGCCGATGACCGCCGCGCCGTCCGAGCCGCCCGGCCCGCCCGCGCGCACCCGCCGCGCGCGGGGGGCCGCCGGTGCGCGCCGGCCGGTGTACGACGCGTCGTCGCTGCTCGCGGTGGCCGTGCAGGAGTTCAACGCCCGCGGCTACGACGCGACCTCGATGGAGGATCTCTCGCGGGCCGCGGGGATCACGAAGTCCTCCTTCTACCACCACGTCAGCGGCAAGGAGGAACTGCTGCGGGCCGCGCTGAACCGCGCGCTCGACGGCCTGTTCGGCATCCTCGAGGAGCCCGCCGCGCAGGAGGGTGCGGCCCTGGAACGCCTGCGGCACATCATCTTCCGTCAGGTCGAGGTGCTCACCTCCGAGCTGCCCTACGTCACCCTGCTGCTGCGGGTGCGGGGCAACACCGAGACCGAGCGGTGGGCCCTGGCCCGGCGCCGGGCGTTCGACGCCACGATCGCCTCGCTCGTCGCCGACGCCGTGGCCGACGGCGAGGTCCGCGCCGGGGTGGAGCCCTCGCTCGCCGCCCGGCTGCTCTCGGGCACGGTCAACTCGATCATCGAGTGGTACCGGCCGGGGCGGCCCGGGTCCGAGGCGCTGCCGGCCGAGGTCGTCCGGATCGTCTCCGAGGGGATCATCCCGCCTGCCTGAGGCCCTCCATCGATCGGGCGAACGAACATTCGGTGCTGCCCCCGCCGCTCCGTGCGCCACCACCCGCACCGGTCTCGAGCTGCGGATCCGCCGGGTCGGGCAGCACCATCCCCGCCCGCAGACCCGTGGCGAGGTGGTCGAGGATCTCCCCGGTCACGCGCTCGCCCGGCAGCAGCACCGGAATGCCCGGCGGGTACGGCGTGACCTGCTCGGCGCAGACCCGCCCCTCCGCGTCCCGCAGCGGCACGTCCTCGAAGGGCGCGAAGAAGGCGTCCCGCGGGATCACCACGGCGTCGGTGTCGAGGGCCGACGGGCTCGGCAGGTCGACGGGCGGCGGAGCCGGGAACCCGTCGGCCGCCTTCGCCAGGGCGGAGAGGGCCTCGAGCAGGATCCCGGCCGTCTGCGCGTCGTCGGCAAGGGACAGCTGGGCCTCGATCCGGCGGTGGTCGGACAGCCCGACGTCGACCGCGCGGTGCCCGCGCAGCCAGTCGGCGGCCTGGTAGCCGCTGATCCCGAGCTCCGACAGGTCGATCAGCACCTCCAGCTCGTCGAGCTCGTGCGAGGCCTCCACGCCGTAGGCCTCGAGCGCCGCCAGCACCGGTGCCTGCGTGTGGTCCACGGGCGTCGACCCTCCGTCCTGTCGTGCGGGCGTCAGGTCCTACCCGGACACGACGGGGGTGAAACGGGAGCTCAGGGCAGGCCCGCCACCCAGTCGGCCAGCCGCGCCACGTTCTCGGCGTTGCGGCCCTGGTCGACGAGCGTGAACGGGACCAGCGGGCGGCTGCGCAGCACGACCCGGGCCGCCGGGCCCTGCGGGTGCACCTCGACCTCGACCCGCTCGCCCCAGCTGCGCCACGTCACGCCGGTCCGCAGCAGCGCGCGGTCGGTGTCGACGGCCGTCACCCGGCCGCCGGGCAGCAGTGCGGCGGCCTCGCGGACGCGGGCGAGCACCTCCGGCCCGGACACCGCGGCCCGCACGGTGCCCTGCGCGACCACCCCGGCCACCCCGGTCCGGCGCGCCGCCCGGTCCTGCAGGTGACCGAGGACCAGGGCCATGATCAGCCCGAACAGCGCTCCGGCCACGACCGACGCCGCGGCCAGGACGGCGTAGCCGGCGGGGCCGGCGTCCGCCCCCGGTCCGCCCTGCAGCGCCACGAGAACGCCCCAGAACAGGCCGAACGGCACCCCGGTGGCCAGGCCCAGCTGTGTGCGGCTCGGTGGCTCCGGTGCTCCTGCGACGTTCCCTCCGGACACGGTGTCCTCCCCCGACGGGCCCGCTCCGGCGGGCACTGGTGACGCACCCGCTGCGGCGGGCTGCCGAGAAGGGTCGGGGTCCGGGGCCCGCGCGGGCGAGGGAGCGGGCCCCCGGAGGACCGGGGGTAAACCCCCGGTGGGGTCAGGGGGATCACTCCGTCACCTCGGGTATCTGCCCCAATGTCCCAGGGCTCTCCCCAGAGCATTCTCGTTCCCGTCGAACCGCACCAACGGCGGACGACGAACCGGGGGAACGCAGCAGCACCGAGGCTGCTCGATGGGGGGAGACAACAATGCCGATCGTGACCGGTCCGCAGGAATTCACGGAGGAGCGTCTGTTCGTCGACCTCCGCTCGATCGTCGGACACGAGCTGTACCTGAAGTGCGAGGGCTTCAACTTCGCCGGCTCCGTCAAGCTCAAGGCCGCCGCCTCGATGGTCGAGGCCGCCGAGCGTGCGGGGGAGATCGGGCCCGGCTCGACGCTCGTCGAGTCCTCGTCCGGCAACCTGGGCGTGGCGCTGAGCATCATCGCCGCCAACAAGGGCTACCGCTTCATCTGCGTCACCGACATCCGCTGCAACGCCGCCACCATCCAGCTGATGGAGGCCATGGGCACGGACGTCCGCGTGATCCGCGAGGCCGGCCCCGAGGGCTTCCTCGGTGCGCGCCAGGCGTACGTGCGGGCCGTCCTCGCGGCCGACCCGCGCGCCCACTGCCTGAACCAGTACAGCAACCCCAACAGCTGGAAGGCGCACTTCCGCACCACCGCGCCGGCCATCGCCGAGGAGTTCCCGCAGCTCGACGTCCTGTTCGTCGGCGCCGGCACCACCGGCACCCTGATGGGCTGCGCCCGCTGGTTCCGCCAGTACCGCCCGGACGTGCACATCGTGGCCGTCGACGCCGTCGGCTCGGTGACCTTCGGGCAGCCCTCCGGGCGCCGGCTGATCCCCGGCCTGGGCACGAGCGTCGTCCCGGACATCTTCGACCGGTCCTACATCGACGACGTGGTGTTCGTCGAGGAGGCCGACGCGGTCGCCATGTGTCACCGGATCGCGAGAAAGGGCTTTCTCTTCGGCGGATCTACGGGCACGGTGGTCAGCGGCGCGAAGGCCTGGCTGGACCAGAACTCGGCCGGGCACCTCACGTCGGTAACGCTCGCCCCCGATCTGGGCGAACGCTACTTGGAGACGCTGTACCGAACCGAGTGGGTCCGGGACAACTTCGGCGACGACGTGCTCGCCGCCGAGCCGGCCGACGAGAGCCTGGTGGCCTGAGAAGATGGCACTGCTGCCGCCCACCCCGGGGCACGCCCCGGCGGAGGCCCCCGCGGGCCCGCCCGCCCCGCTCTCGGAGCTGGTCCTCGTCGACCGGCACGAGGCGCAGGGCTGGCGGGTCCGCCGCCACGAGCGCCTGGACTCCGTGTTCGAGGAACGGTGCGACTGGATCCGGGAGTACGGCCGCGCGGGCCAGCTCGCCGTCGACGGCCCCGGGGCCTCGCTGACCTACGACGAGCTCGACGCCCGCGCCAACCGTCTCGCCCGCTACCTGCGCCTGCACGGCGCCCGCCCCGGCGACCGGGTCGCCCTGCTGTTCGACGTCCGGGTCGAGACCTACGTCGCCCTCCTCGCCGTCCTCAAGATCGGCGCCACCTGCGTGCCGCTGGACCCCGACGCCCCGATCGAGCGGCTCGGCTACCTCGTGGCCGACGCCGAGGTCCGGCTCGTGCTCACCCGCTCGCACCTGCGCGGGCGCGTCGCCGTCGTCGGCTCGCTGCCCGCGGGCGCCGAGATCCTGGCGGTCGACGACGCCGCCGCCCTGATCGCCGAGATGAGCCCGCAGCGGCTGCAGCCCGCCGAGCGCGGCGAACCCGTCGACCGGCCCGCGTACGTCGTGCACGTACCCGGCCCCGCCGGCTGGTCCGAGCGCGTGGAGATCGACCACCGCAGCATGTGCAACGCCGTCCGGGTCTCGTCCGAGACCTTCGGTGTCCGCGGGCACCGCCTCTACCAGGGCCGGGCCCTGTTCTCCGGAGGCGGCATCGAGGAGGTCTGGATGGCTTGGGCGGCAGGCGCCACGCTGGTGCCCGCACCCGACGGCCCGCGCCTCACCGGCGACGTCCTGCACGCCGTCCTGGCCGAGCGCCGGGTCTCCGCGCTGTGCACCACCCCGGCCGTGCTGGCCACACTGGAGGCAGACCTGCCCCAGCTGCGGTTCCTGCTGGTCTCGGGGGAGGCCTGCCCCCAGAGCCTGGTCGCGCGCTGGCACCGGCCGGGCCGCCGGTTCCTCGTCGCGTACGTGCCCCCGGGCGCGACCGTGGCGGCGACCTGGACGGACGCGCACCCCGACAAGCCGATGACGATCGGCGTGCCGCTGCCGACCTTCGCGACCGTCGTCCTCGACCCCGACGTGCCGGCGCGGGCGTTGCGGCACGGCGAGACCGGCGAGATCGGCGTGGCCGGGCTCGGCCTCGCCTGCGGCTTCCCCGATCCCTCGGGCGACGCCTTCGTCGACGACTTCCTCGGCATCCCCGGCAACCCGTCGGGGCGGATCTACCGGACCGGCGACCTCGGCCGCGTCGACGACGCCGGCGAGATCGAGTACCGCGGCAGCCGGACGCTGCAGGAGCTGGTGCACGGCGAGCGCGTCGACCTCACCGCGATCGAGTCGGTGATGCTGGCGGTGCCCGGGGTGGCCTCGGCGGCGGTCGCGCCGCACGAGCCCGAGCCCGGTGGTGTCGAGCTGGTCGGCTTCTACACGCTGCGCGCCGACAGCCCGGCGGTGACCGAGCGGGAGATCGGGTCGTGGCTGCGCGAGCGGCTGGCGACGGACCACGTGCCGGCCCGCCTGGAGCGGCTCGACTCGCTGCCGCTGACCGCCGACGGGCGGGTGGACCGCGAGGCCCTGCCGCTCAGCGGGGGCGAGATGACGCGGCTGCGCGCCGAGAACGCGCGCCTGCACGAGCAGTTGGAGCAGCTGCGGCCGCCGGTGACGCCGGTCGACGCCGCGCCTGCGGTCCCGCCCGCCCCGGCCGTGCCTCCCGTGCCTCCTGCGCCCGCTGTGCCTCCCGCGCCGGCCGTGTCGGGGAACCTCACGTTCGACCAGATCATCGGGTCGACCTCCCCGGCCCCTGCTCCGCCCGCGACCCCGAAGCCCGCGCCGTCGCGTGAGCCGCAGCCGGACGTGCTGACGTTCGACCAGATCATCGGGGCCGCGGCGGCCGCCCCGACGCCCGTGCCCCCGGCTGAGCCCCAGCCGGACGTGCTGACGTTCGACCAGATCATCGGCTCGACCGCCGCGCCGACCCAGGCCCCGACCCCGCTTCCCGGGGCGATCCCGCCTCCGGTACCGACCCCGCCTCCGGCATCCGCTCCGGCCCAGCAGAAGCCGACGCCGACGACCCGGCGGCCCACGCCCTACCCGCGTGCGAGCGCCCCTGCGCCGGTGCGGCCCACGCCCTACCCGCGTCCGACCGGCCCCGGCCCGAGCCCCGCCCCGAGCACGGCGCCCGGACCGGCTCCGCGTCCGGCGGCGTCCGCACCGACGCAGGCCCCGCGGCCCGCCGCCCCGGCGCCCTCGCCGTTCCCGCGGTCGACGCGACCGACGCCGTTCCCGCGGACCTCGGCCCCCACGACCCCGACACCCTTCCCGCGGACCCCGGCCCGTCCCCTTCCGGCTCCGCGGCCGGTCGCGCCGCCGGCCCCGGTGGCACCCGCCGCGCCGGCACCCGCCCCGGCGGCCCCGGCTGCTTCGGCGCCCGCCCCGGCCAAGGCCCCGTCCACCGCCGGCCTCGCCTCGGCGCTGGCGAGCGTGCTGGCCGAGGTGCTGGCCGTGGAGCACGTCCCGACCGACCGCAACGTCTTCGACGACCTCGGCGCCGACTCGATGGTGATGACCCGGTTCTGCGCCCGGTTGCGCAAGCGGGCCGACCTGCCGTCGATCTCGATCAAGGACGTCTACGCCCACCCGACGATCGCCGGGCTCGCGACCGCCTTCGCGCCGTCGATGCCCGTCGCCGCCCCGGTGGTCCCCGTGGGCGCGGCCGGCGACGACGTCGTGCACGGCCTGGCGCAGGTGCTGGCCGAGGTGCTCGGCGTCGACCGCGTGCCGACGGACCGCAACGTGTTCGACGACCTGGGCGCCGACTCGATGGTGATGACCCGGTTCTGCGCCCGGTTGCGCAAGCGGGAGGACCTGCCGACCATCTCGATCCGGGACGTCTACGCCAACCCCACGATCGCCGGCATGGCCGCCGCGGCCGCGCCGAGCGCTGCGGCCCCCCTGCCGGTGCAGGCCGCGCCCGCGCCGGTCGTCCCGGTGCGGCACAGCACGTTCGGCTACTACCTCACGGGGTTCCTGCAGCTGCTGGTGTTCGCGCTCTACGCGACCGCCGCCGGCGTCGTCATGGACCGGGCCTACACGTGGATCTCCACGAGCACCACCGTGCTCGAGACCTACGTCCGGTCGGTCGAGGCCGGGGCGGGTGCGTTCCTCGCGCTGTGCCTGCTGCCGGTCGTCGCGAAGTGGCTGCTGGTCGGGCGCTGGAAGGAGAAGGAGTTCCCGGTCTGGAGCCTGCGCTACTTCCGGTTCTGGCTCGTGAAGACGCTCGTGCGCGGCAACCCGATCGCCCTGCTGATGGTCGGCTCGCCGATCTACACGCTCTACCTGCGCGCCCTCGGGGCGAAGGTCGGCAGGGACGTCGTGATCCTCACCCGGAACCTGCCGGTCTGCACCGACCTGGTGACGATCGGCGCGGGCACGGTCATCCGCAAGGACGCCCTGATGCCGGGCTACCGCGCGCACGCCGGGAAGATCCAGACCGGACGGGTCACGCTGGGCCAGGACGTCGTCGTCGGAGACAAGAGCGTGCTGGACATCGGCACCGCGATGGGCGACGGCGCGCAGCTCGGGCACGCCTCCTCGCTGCATCGCGGGCAGAGCGTCCCGGCGGGGCAGAGCTGGCACGGCTCGCCGGCCGTCCCCACGGACACCGACTTCCGCGCCGTCCCGCCCGTGCGGATCCGCGCGCTGCGCAAGGTCAGCTACGTGACGAGCCAGCTGGTCAAGCTGTTCGCGATCTACCTGCCGCTGGGCTTCGGCGGCCTGTACATCGTGGTGAACGCCGTGCCCCGGTTCAAGGAGCTGCTCCAGCCGGGCGTCCTCGGGTACACCACTGCTCCGTTCTACATCGAGGCCCTGGAGGAGTCGGCGATCATCGTCTTCGGCGGGCTGGCCGTGGGGCTGCTGATCGTCCTCACCGTCCCGCGGCTGGTGGCCCTGTTCGTCCGGCCCGACCGCGTGTACCCGATCCACGGGTGGCGCTACTCGTTGCACCGCACCGTCACCCGGCTGACGAACGTGAAGACCTTCGTCTACCTGTTCGGGGACAGCTCGTTCATCACCGGGTACCTGTACCTGCTGGGCTACAACCTCGGCAAGGTCGAGCAGACGGGCTCGAACTTCGGCTCCGCGATCGCCCAGGAGACGCCGTTCCTCACCTCGGTGGGGCGCGGCACGGTCGTCGCCGACGGACTGTCGGTCAACAACGCGGACTTCTCCAACACCTCGTTCCGCACCTCGCGGGTGGCCATCGGCGGCAACAACTTCCTCGGCAACGCCATCGCCTACCCGATCGGCGGCCGCACCGGCGACGACTGCCTGCTCGCCACCAAGGTCGCCGTGCCGATCGACGGCCCGGTCCGCACCGGCGTCGGCCTGCTCGGCTCGCCCGCCTTCGAGATCCCCCGCACCGTCCAGCGGGACCGCGTGCTGGAGATCGACATCCGGGAGCGCCGCCGGCGGCTGCGCCGCAAGAACCTGCACAACCTCGTCACCATCGGTCTCGCCCTGCTGGTGCGCTGGGGCCACGTCCTCGGCCTGCTGCTGCTCGGCCTGCTGGCCCTGGACCACTTCCAGGACTTCGGCGCGGTGGCGTTCGGGCTGGAGGTCGTGGCGAGCCTGCTGTTCACGATCGTCTGGTTCGTGCTGTGGGAGCGGCTGATCGTCGGCTTCCGCCGGCTGCGCCCGAAGTCCTGCTCGATCTACGACCGGGCCTTCTGGCGCCACGAGCGCTTCTGGAAGCTCGTGGTCCCGCCGATGGAGAAGCTGCTCGGCGGCACGCCGTACAAGAACCTCGTCGCGCGGATGCTCGGGGTCCGGGTCGGCCGCCGGGTGTTCGACGACGGCATCGGCCTCACCGAGCGCACCCTGACCGCCATCGGCGACGACTGCACGCTCAACTTCGGCACCACCATCCAGTGCCACTCGCAGGAGGACGGCGCCTTCAAGTCCGACCGCACCACGCTCGGTGCGGGCGTGACCCTCGGCCTCGGCGCCTTCGTCCACTACGGCGTCAGCATCGGCGACGCCGCGGAGATCGCCCCCGACTCCTTCGTCATGAAGGGCGAGGAGATCCCGGCAGGTGCGCGGTGGGGCGGCAACCCGGCCCACGAGATGGCCGAGCCCCCCGCGCCGCCCGCCCCGGCCCCGCCCGCCCTCCCGTCCCCGACCGACCGGGGCGCGTCCGACTGGACCGCCGCCCTGCTCACGGCCCGCTAGGAGCCCCCCGATGACCACGCCCACCCCGCCCACGCCGTCCGGCCCCTTCAGGCCGTTCACCCCGACCACGCCCGTCCTGACCCCGGAGAGCCTGATGACCTCGCCGACCGCCGCCCCGACCTGCGCCCCCGGGAGCGCGGCCCGCGTCTGGTGGACCGCCGCGCTCACGGCCGGCGGGCACACCACGATCCCGCGCTGGACCCTCGAGCCGCGCCCGGGCGTCGCGCTCGTCGAGGTGCCGTTGCCCGGCCCGGTGACCGAGGCCGCGCTCGTCGCCGCCCATGCGGCGGTGCTGGCCGCGGTGTCCGGCGAGCCCGACACCGTCGCCGGGTTGATGACGCCGGCCGGGCCGCTGCCGTTGCGGCTCCCGGTGGTGCCCGGCCCGTGGCGCACCCTGGTCGAGGCCGCCGGGCGGACCGCCGCCGAGCTGCACACCCACCAGGACTTCCCGGTCGACGGGCTGCGCGCCGAGCTCGGCGTGTCCGGTCCGGTGTTCGAGACCGTGGTCGACCCCGCGGGGCCCGCGCCGGAACCCACCGGGGACGTCGTGCTCACCGTCGGCGTCCGCGAGGGGCACCTGCAGCTGCGGCACCGCACGGAGGTCCTCGACGCCGCCGCGGGGTCCCGGATCGCGGGGTACCACCTCGCCGCGCTCGCGCAGCTCACCGCCGATCCCGACGCCGACCACACGGCGTCGACGCTGCTCTCCGACGAGGAGCGCGCGTTCCAGCTCGAGGGGCTCGCCGGTCCGATCCGCCCGCTGCCCGACCGGCGCTTCCACGAGCTCGTCGAGGAGCGCGTCCGCCGGCACCCCGACGCGGTCGCCGCGGTCCAGGGCGACGTGCGCTGGACCTACGCCGAGCTGAACGACCGCGCCAACCGCCTCGCCCGCGCGCTGCGGGCCCGCGGGCTGGAGCGCGAGGGCGTCGTCGGCGTGGTCATGGAGCGCAACCTCGACTGGATGGCCTCCGTGCTCGCCGTGTTCAAGGCGGGCGGGGTGTACCTGCCGATCGAGCCGCACTTCCCGGCCGAGCGCATCCGCAAGACGCTGACCCGCGGGGACGCCGTCCTGGTCGTCACCGAGCCGGGCAGCACGGAGACCCTCGACCGCGCGCTCGACGCGCTGCCCGAGGTCCGCGTGCTCACCCTCGCCGACGCGCTCGCCGAGCAGTCCGACGGCAGCGACCTCGGTGTCGAGGTCGGGCCGGACCAGGCCGCCTACATCTACTTCACCTCGGGCTCCACCGGCGAGCCCAAGGGGGCGATGTGCGAGCAGGCGGGCATGCTCAACCACCTGCTCGCCAAGATCGAGGACCTGGAGATCGCCGAGGGCGCCGTCGTCGCCGAGATCGCGCCGCAGTGCTTCGACATCTCGCTCTGGCAGCTGGTGTCGGCGCTGCTGGTCGGCGGCCGGACCGTCGTCGTGGACCAGGACTCGATCCTCGACGTCGAGCGGTTCGTGGACACCGTCGTCGGCGAGCGGGTCGCGGTCATGCAGGTCGTGCCGTCCTACCTCGAGGTCGTGCTGTCCTACCTGGAGCGCACCGGCCGCGAGCTGCCCGACCTGCGGTGCGTCTCGGCGACCGGCGAGGCCCTGAAGACCGAGCTCGCCCAGCGCTTCTTCGGGCAGGTGCAGGGCGTGTCGCTGGTCAACGCCTACGGCCTGACCGAGACCTCCGACGACACCAACCACGAGGTCATGCGGTCCGCGCCGGCCAAGGTCGTGCTCGGCCCCGCGGTGCGGAACGTGCGCGTGTACGTGACCGACGAGAACCTCGAACCGGTCCCGCTCGGCGCCCCCGGACTGATCTGCTTCGCCGGCGTCTGCGTGGGCCGCGGGTACGTCAACGACCCGGAGCGCACGCGCGCGGTCTACCTCACCGACCCGCACGTCCCGGGGGAGCGCCTCTACCGCGGCGGCGACTACGGCCGCTGGACGCCCGAGGGCAAGCTCGAGTTCCTCGGCCGCCGCGACAGCCAGGTCAAGATCCGGGGCTTCCGCATCGAGATCGGCGAGATCGAGAACGCGCTGCTGGGCATCCCCGGGGTGCGCGACGGCGCCGTCGTCGTGGCCGAGCGGCCCGGCGCCGGTGCGCAGCTGGTCGCCTTCTACGCCGCGGCCGAGGACCTGCCCGTCGACCTGCTGCGCGACGGCCTGGCCCGCACGCTGCCGGTGTACATGGTCCCCGCCGCGTTCCACCGCCGGGAGCCGTTGCCGCTCACCGCCAACGGTAAGATCGACAAGAAGGCGCTGACGGCGCTCGCCGCCGAGCTGGGCCAGGAGCCCGCGGCCGCCGCGGACCACGAGGCTCCCGCGACCCCCGCCGAGCAGCGGCTGGCGGCCGCCTTCGCCCAGATCCTCGGGGTGCCGGAGGCGGAGATCAGCCGGCACGACCACTTCTTCGACCGCGGCGGCTCGTCGCTGTCCGCGGTGAAGCTCGCGGTCGCGCTGGACCGGGCGGTGTCGCTCAAGGACATCACCCGCAACCCGGTGCTCGCCGACCTCGCGACGCTGCTCGAGGCGCCCGCCGAGCCGGCCGACCCGGCCGTCGCCGCCGCACCGGCGGAGCTCCTGCAGCCCCTCGTCACCGGGGCCGACCCGGGCCGGGCGCTGGTCTGCTTCCCGCCCGCCGGCGGCAACGCCGTCAACTTCCGGCCGGTGGCCTCCGAGCTCGGCGCGCTGTCGGCGCTCACCGTCTACGGCGTCGAGCCGCCCGGCCACGACCCGTCCGCCACCGAGAAGTTCGTGCCGCTCGGCGAGATCGTCGACCGCGTCGTCGCCGAGATCGCCGCGAAGAACCTCACCCGCGTGCTGCTGTGGGGGCACTCCTCGGGCACGGCGTACGCCGTCGCCGCGGCACGGGCGCTGGACGAGCGGGGCGTGCGCGTCGAGCTGGTCGTCCTGTCCTCGCAGCAGCTCGGCGACCCCACGACCCGGCGGAACGGGATCGTCGAGCTGTCCGGCCGGTCCGACGCCGCGTTGGTCGACCGGCTGCGCGAGACCGGCCTCTACCCGGAGCTGGCCCAGCTCGACCCGGAGGGGGCCCAGCGGGTCGCGGCGGCGTACCGCCACGACTGCATCGAGGCGCACCGCTACCTGGCCGACGCCGCCACGTCCGGGATCAAGGTCACAGCGCCCGTCGCGGTGGTCCGGGCCGCCGACGACCCGAGCACGGCGGACGAGTCGCGGCGCCGGGACTGGGAGCTCCTGGCGGGGGAGGTGCAGACCCGAGAGCTGGACGGGGGCGGGCACCACTTCCTCCGGAGCCGGCCCCACGACGCGGCGGTCGTCGTACTCGACGCGGTCCGCGCCGCCTCTTCCTGACCGGACCCACGAGTCGCACACCCTCGGAAGGACATGACATGACCCAGCCCGCACCCGCACTGGACCTCACCCAGCGTCCCGGTGGGCCCGTCGTCCTCACCACCACGGCACCGCAGGGCCCCGCCGCGTGGGCCACCCAGAACCGCGAGACCGTCCGGAACCTGGTGACGCAGTACGGGCACCTGTTCGTGCGCGGCCTCGGCCTGCAGGACTGGGCGGCCACCGCGGCCGTCTTCCGCGGGCTCACGAACACCCTGCTCGGCGAGCGCGAGGCCTTCGCCCCGCGCCAGCACTTCGGCGACGGCGTGCACTCGTCGACCACCTGGCCCGCCAACCAGCAGATGTGCATGCACCACGAGCTGAGCTACACGCTCGAGTTCCCGGGTCTCATGCTGTTCGCCTGCCTCACCCCGCCCGCGTCCGGCGGCGCCACCACGGTCTCGGACGCCTCCGCGGTGCTCGAGGCGCTGCCCGCGGACCTCGTCGCCCGCTTCGAGCGCGAGGGCTGGATGCTCACCCGCACGTACAACGACGAGATCGGCGCCTCGTGGCCCGACGCCTTCGGCACGGACGACCGCGCCGCCGTCGAGGCGTACTGCCGCGGCAACGCGATCGAGTTCGAGTGGACCGCCGACGGCGGCCTCAAGACCCGGCAGCGCCGGCTCGCCGTCGTCCGGCACCCGGTCAGCGGGGCGCGCTGCTGGTTCAACCAGATCGCCTTCCTGAACGAGTTCACGCTCGACCCGGACGTCCGGGAGTTCCTGGTGGACACGTACGGACCCGACGGTCTGCCGTTCACCACGAGGTTCGGCAACGGCGACCCGATCGGCCCCGAGGTGATCGCGTTGATCAACGACGTCTACACCGCCCACACGCTGCGCGAGCCGTGGCAGGCCGGTGACCTGCTGCTCGTCGACAACGTCCGGTGCGCGCACAGCCGCGAGGCCTACCAGGGTGACCGACAGGTGCTCGTCGGGCTGGCCGACTCGGTCAAGCTCGCCGACTGTGCCCCGCAGGGTGGTGCCCGGTGACCGCCGTCGACCCCACCACCGCGCCCGCCGGTACCGGGCTCACGGTGCCGCCGTTCGCGGTCGTCTCGGGATCGCAGGTCCAGGAGGCGCTGGCGGGGCGGGAGCAGGAGATCACCGACCTGGTCGAGGCCACCTACCGGCTGCACGGGGCGGGGGACACGGTCAACCCGCCGTCGTACTTCCTGCGGTTCCCCGACCGGCCGACCTCGCGGATTATCGCACTGCCGGCCTCGCTCGGCGGGCAGACGCCGGTCGACGGGCTCAAGTGGATCTCCAGCTTCCCCGGCAACGTCCAGGCCGGGATCCCGCGCGCCTCCGCCGTGCTGATCCTCAACGACCACGACACCGGCTACCCGTTCGCCTGCATGGAGAGCTCGATCATCAGCGCCACCCGCACCGCCTCGTCGGCGGCGCTGGCGGCGGACCGGCTGAGCGAGGGCCGGAAGCGGCCGACCCGCGTCGGGTTCTTCGGCACGGGCCTGATCGCCCGGTACATCCAGACCTTCCTCGCCGGCACCGGCTGGGAGTTCGAGGAGATCGGCGTGTTCGACCTGTCGGCGGACAGCGCCGCCGGCTTCCGCGGGCACCTCGAGCGGACGGGCACACCGGGCCGGGTCACGCTGTACGACACCCCGGAGGAGCTGATCCGGAGCAGCGACCTCGTGGTCTTCGCGACGATCGCCGGCACCCCGCACGTCACGGACGTCTCGTGGTTCGACCACGGGCCGCTGGTCCTGCACGTCTCGCTGCGCGACCTCGCGCCGGAGATCCTGCTGGAGGCGACCAACTTCGTCGACGACGTCGAGCACTGCCTCAAGGCGGACACGTCGCCGCACCTGGTGGAGCAGCGGCTCGGGCACCGGGACTTCCTGGCCGGGACCCTCGACGACGTCCTCTCCGGGCGCGCGTCGGTGCCGGCCGAGGGCACGGTGATCTTCTCGCCGTTCGGGCTGGGCGTGCTCGACCTGGCCGTCGGGAAGTACGTGTACGACCAGGTCGTGCGGGCGGGGGAGCTGCAGGTCGTCGACGGGTTCTTCCACGAGTTGAAGCGACACGGGTAGCCCCGGCGGTTCGGGGGCGGTTTCGTCGGTGGGGCCCGCTAGCGTCCCGCGTCGATGGCTGCGACGTGGATGAGCTTCCTGGGCGGGCTCCTCGGCGCGCTGCTCGGCGCCATGGCGAACCTGCTGGTCGGCGAGGGCAAGCGGCGCCGCGAGGAGGACACCGCGCTGCTCGGCTGGTGCAGCCAGGTCTACGACTGGGTCGTCGAGGGCAAGGTCGCCCCGGAGGCCGCGCGGCACATGTTGGAGGAGCGGCGGATCGCGGGGCACTGGTACGCCTTCAACAGGCGGTACGCGAAGCGGGTCGACGCTATCCTGGACGAGCTCGACCGGGCCTTCGCGCCGCCGGAACCACCGGGTGCGGCCCGCGAGGAGTTCGTGCTCGACACGGAGGACGACGATGAGCGACCAGGCTGACGAGCCCGTGGTCACCGAGGTGACCGCGCGCCAGGTCCGGGCGGCCCGCTTCCGGGTCGTGCGGGACTCCGTGCAGGGCCGGGTCACCCCCGAACGCATCCGCCGGCTCGCCCGCGTGCTGTTGCCGGGGGAGGACTCGCCGCAGACCGGCTGAGGACCGCCTCACCCCTCGCCGTCGGCGTCCGCCACGTCCGGGCTGTCGCCGCGCGGATCCTGCGTGCCCCGTTCGTCGGGTCCTCCGCCGACGCCGTCATCGTCGGGTGGGGTGGGGTGTCCGGGGCGCCCCGCCGCGATCAGAACGGGATGAGCGGGACGATCGCGGTGCGGAGGATCAGCACGCCGACGAAGACGATGATGAAGGCCAGGTCGAGGCTGATCCCGCCGAGGTTGACCGGCCTGACCACGCGGCGGACCGGCGCGATCACGGGCTCGGTGATCCCGTGGGTCACGCGGCGAGCCTGGTAGAGGGCGGAGCCGCCGCTGCCGGGGGAGAGCACCCCGATCCAGTCGACGACCACCCGCGCGAGCAGGACCAGCTGGAACAGCACCAGCAGCAGCCCGAGGAGGGAGGCGATCACGGAGGTCTCCTTTCCGGTTCCACTGGCGAGTGTCCCGATCCCAGGTGAGAGGGGCCTGAGAGTTTTCTGTCGGTAGGCCCTTCTAAGGTCGTGACCATGACGGCCGCCGCCTCCGTGGTGTCGCCCGCGGCGGACGCGACCGCCCGGGCGCGGTGGCGTGCGCTCACGCTCACCGACCCGATCGCGCGGCTGGTGCGCAACGCCGCGCACGCCGGGATCGACGACGAGCTGTTCGACCTCCGCCAGCTCGCCCTGGCCGCCGTGGACCTGGTGGTCGGGTCGATGGGCTTCGCCCGCGAGGCCACCCTCGAGGAGGTGGCGGACGATCTGACCGCGCTGGCCGCCCGGATGCGGCCGGACCGCGCGCACCAGGCCCGGGACGTCGCACAGGTGGTGCTGAAGGGCCTGCTCAACGAGGCCCACGAGCACCGCCGCTTCACCTACTGGTTCGCCGACCTCACCGGCGAGCGGGTCGAGCGCGAGCCCTACAGCTTCCGGTTGCTGTCGCTGCGCGAGGCGGAGTACGGGCCGGTGCTCAC
The DNA here is from genome assembly GCF_040648315.1 of Pseudonocardia sp. NPDC049154. Lineage (NCBI taxonomy): Bacteria > Bacillati > Actinomycetota > Actinomycetes > Pseudonocardiales > Pseudonocardiaceae > Pseudonocardia > Pseudonocardia sp. NPDC049154. Next base: position 2,908 of record NZ_JBEZDN010000144.1, on the reverse strand, counting down.
GGCGTCGGACCAGGCGATCACGTTGTTCCTGCACGGGCTCGACGTCGACCTGGAGGACGCGGACCGCGCCCTCGCCCACGTCCTCCAGCGGCAGCTCGACGACCGCCGCTTCGACGCCGCGGTCCGCACCGCCGCGCAGGCCGAACGCACGTCGGTGGGCATCGCGGCGACGTTGTCCGAGCTGCTCGACGCCACCCGGCGGGACGTCGGCAGCCACGACTGGCTGGTCGACGTGCCGGAGCGGCTCGCGATCGCCCGCCGGCACGTGGAGGAGCGGATCGCGGAGGACGACCGGTTCCTCGAGCACGTGCAGAGCGGGCTCGACGCCGAGACGAGCGGGGACGTGCGGGCGGCGTCCGGCCGGATCGTCGACCTGCTCGGGCGGGTCCGGCAGGTGCACCTCGACCTGGAGAGACGGCTGGTGGGCGCCCGCGAGGTCTTCCTCGCCGCCCAGGTCCGCCAGCGGCTGACGAGACGCCGCCGGCTGCGGATGCTCGCCCTCGGGGAGGACGTGCTGCGCCCCGCCCTGGACCTGCCGCGCGAGCAGGGGGTGGAGGTCACCACCGCGTTCGCCGACCGCTCGCTGGGGGTCAGCGTGCCCCGCCTCGTCCGGTTCGACGATTTGCTCGACCAGCTCTGGGCGCCGCCGCGGCAGCGGGAGACCGTCGAGCCGGTGGCGGAGGAGGCCGGCCTCGAGGTGGCGGCGGAGGAGGACGTCCAGCGCTACCCCGCGGCCGTGGTCGAGGCGGCGCGCGGCGTGCTCGACACCGCCCGCGCGGCCCCGGCCCGGTTGTCGGACCTGCTCGACGGGTGCGAGTCGGACGAGGTGGCCGAGCTGGTGCTGCTGTCGGCGCTGTGGGCGTTCGCGCCGGACCCGGTGGCGGACGAGGAGGAGCCGGACGGCTCGGTGGAGCTCGCGGCCGGCCTGGCCGCCGAGGACGACGGGGCCCGCCTGGACCACCGGCTGGCCCGCGGGCGGGACCTGCTGCTCCGCGCCGCCGCACCGGAGGAGGGCGAGGCCGGGCCGCGCGAGGCCGAGGAGGACGAACTGGAGCTGGTGTCGCGGTGAGTACATCCGTCGCGGCCGACCTGACCGAGGTCAGGGCGGCGGCCGAGCTGGTGGCGTTCGGCCTGCAACGCCGCTCCCGTCCGGTCGAGGGGAGCGACTACCGCGCCCTGCTGGACCGGTACCGGTCCGAGCTGCGGTTCCGGGACGTCGTCGACACGATGGCCGAGGGGCTGGGCCTGGAGGTGCTGGGCACGCCGCGGTCGGGGATCGTGCTCGCGCCCGAGCCCGGCGGCGCGTTCGCCACCCGGCTCGCCGACCTGCGCACGATGGACCAGGCGGAGCGGCTGGTGTTCGGCCTGGTCCTGCTGGGGATCGCGGCGTACGCGTACCCGCAGGACGTCGACTTCGACGACCCGGAGACCAAGCTGGTCGACGTCGTGAAGGTCGACGAGTTCCTCCGCTCCGCGATCGGCACGCTGCAGGGCCAGGAGGGCGGCGAGGGCACACCCGAGGAGCGCGCCCGGGCGGCCGCCGAGGTCTACGCCGACATGCCGCAGCTGATCACCACGCAGACCGGTCGCCGCGGCCGCGGCTGCACCCTCAAGGCGATCGAGGACGCGATGGGCTGGCTGGTCGACCAGGGCGCGGCCCGCGAGGCCACCTCGCTGGGCCCGGACGTCTACCACCTCACCGACAGGTTCCGGCTGCTCGTCGCGGACTCGGCCGGCGGCGCGGCGCTCGACGCCCTGCGCGAGCTGCGGGCGGCGGGAGGACGGGCGGCGTGACGGCCCCGGTCATGTGGAAGATGAGCCGCGTCCGGCTCGACCGGGTCGGTCCGACGGCGGCGCGGTTCCTCGACGTCACGCTGGACTTCACCGACGAGCGGGACGGGCACCCCCTCGACTCGATCCTCTGGCTGCGCAACGGCGGCGGGAAGTCCACCGTCCTCTCCCTGATCTGCGCGCTGATCCGCCCGCGCCGCCGGGACTTCCTCGCCACCGCCGCCACCGGCAAGCACCTCGAGGACTACGTGCTGGGGGCCGACACCGCGCACGTCGTCGTCGAGTGGTCGGGGCCGGACGGGCGGCGCCTGGTCACCGGGGCCGTGCACGAGTGGGCCGACCGCGCCCAGCCGGCCGACCCGAACCGGGACCACGACCGGCTCAACTCCCGCTGGTACCTGTTCCGGCCGCAGGCCGGGCGGGCGGAGCTGGACCTGCTGCCCTTCGAGATCGACGGGCGGCCGGCCACGCAGAAGGACTTCCTGGCCGTGCTGCGCACCTGGGACGCGGTGCCCCAGGCGGGCGTCGCGATCACGGACGGGCTGGACCGCTGGGCCCGGCTGCTCGACGAGCAGGGGCTCGACCCGGCGATCTTCACCGCGCTGCTGCAGATGAACGCCACCGAGGGCGGCATCGAAGGGCAGTTCCAGTTCCGCAACGCGGACCAGTTCGTGCGCTACCTCCTGGAGCTGATCGTCGACCCCGAGGTGCCGGGGCAGGTGTCGGCGATCCTCGAACGGGTGCGCTCCGGGCTGGCCGAGCGGCCCGAGCTGCTCGCCGACCTGGCCTTCGCGTCGGAGGCCGTGCCGCTGCTCCGCTCGCTCGCCGAGGGCCGCGCGGCGCTCGCGGAGGCAGAGGAGGCCGAGCAGGCGGTGCAGGAGCGGGCCGCCGCCCTCGCGGGCGCGATCGCGGCCGCGGTGCGGCGGGCGCGTCGTGAGGAGGCGGCGTTCTCCGACCGGCAGGAGGAGCTGTCCGCGGAGGTCACCGGGCTGCGGGGACGAGCGGCCGCGGCCGAGGAGCGGGAGTCGGCGCTGCGCGGCGTCGCGGCGCGGTACCGGCTGGAGGCGGCCCGGGCGGAGCTGGCGGAGGCGCAGGCCGGCCAGGAGCGGGCCCGGGC
>NZ_JBEZDN010000143.1:0-19847 GCF_040648315.1 Pseudonocardia sp. NPDC049154 | reverse complement strand
CGGCCGGTCGACGTGCTCACGGGTAGGTCCTCCTGTCGGTGATGTGCTGGTCGTGCTCCCCGTCGGTCCTGCCCCCGCCCAGGCCCTGTCCCGCTACCAGGCCAGCCGGCAGGCCGCCCAGGCCGTCGCCGACCAGGGCCTCGACGGGGGCAGGACCGACGGGGAGCACGACCAGCACATCACCGACAGGAGGACCAACCCGTGAGCACGTCGACCGGCCGGCTGGACTGGCTGCTCGTGGAGTTCACCCGGGACGTCCCGGGTGTCGTCAACGCCGTCGTCGTCTCCGGCGACGGGCTGCGCCTCGCCGCCTCGCCGGGCGTCGGCGAGGCCCTCGGGGACCAGCTGTCGGCCGCGGCCTCCGGCCTGGTGAGCCTGGCCAACGGGACCGCCCAGCTGCTGGGCTCCGGTGCGGTGAGCCAGACCATCCTCGAGATGGAGGGCGGCTACCTGTTCGTCACCGCCGTCAGCCGTGGCGCGACCCTCGCCGTCCACGCCGAGCGCGCCTGCGACATCGGCATGATCGGCTACGAGATGACCCTGCTGGCGTCGCGGGTCGGCCACGCGCTGACCCCGGCGCCACGCACACCGGCGGGGCGCTGAGGTGCGCGACGGAACGGCGGACGACCAGCCCGTCAGACGGGCGGGCCGGGTCGTCCCGGTCTACGCGGTCACCGGCGGGCGGACCCGCTCGGCCGGCAAGGAGCTGCCCGTCGAGGCGCTCGTGACGGTCACGCACTCGGGCCGGCACGCCGCCGACCTGCAGCTGGAGTACCGGACGATCCTCGGCCTCGCCGCGGCCCCGGTCTCGCTGGTCGAGATCGGTGCGGCCCTGCAGGTGCCGGTGGGCGTGGCCCGGGTGCTGGTCGGCGACCTGGCCGACGCCGGCTACGTGGCGGTGCACCTGCCGCAGGTCGGGGGCGACGGCGCCCCCGGCCCCGAGATCCTGGAGAGACTGTTGGAGGGGCTCCGTGCGCGATCGGGGTGAGCTGTACCCGCTGAAGATCCTCGTGGCCGGTGGCTTCGGGGTGGGCAAGACGACCTTCGTGCGGTCGTTGTCGGAGATCCCGCCGCTGCTCACCGAGCAGGCGATGACCGCCGCGTCCGTCGGCGTCGACGACACCGTCGCCGTGCCGGACAAGACCACGACCACGGTCGCGATGGACTTCGGGCGGATCACGGTCGACGAGTCGCTGATCCTGTACCTGTTCGGCACGCCCGGGCAGTCCCGGTTCTGGTTCATGTGGGACGAGCTGGCGCGCGGCTCCGTCGGCGCCGTCGTCCTGGTCGACCTGCGCCGGGTGGACGAGTGCTTCCCGGCGATCGACTACTTCGAGGACCGGCGGATCCCGTACGTCATCGGGGTCAACCGGTTCCCGGGCTCGGACGTGCACTCCGAGGACGACGTGCGCGACGCGCTCGCGCTCGCACCGGAGACCCCGGTGCTCTGGATGGACGCCCGCGAGGCCGACTCGAGTCTCCGGTCGCTGGTGGCGCTGGTCGAGCACGCGCTGTCGCGCACGGCCGTAGCGGGCTGACGCGCCGGGATCCTCCGGCGCGCGTCTGAGTTCACGGACTTCGCTCCTCGGCGACAGGGCTCCCACCCGCTCGGGTGGGAGCCCGCCGTCGTTCTCGGGGCGTTCCCGGTCCGTCTCCGGGGAGGGTCAGCGGGGCAGCACCGAGGCGCGCCAGGCGCCCGGGCCGACGTCCAGCGGCCGGCGCACCCGGTCCGCCGGGTTCGACCACAGGTCGCGCGCCTTCGGCGGCGGCGTGTCGCCACCGCTCGCGGCCGCCGCGAGGACCACGGTCAGCGCCGCCAGCTCCTCGGGCGTCGGGTCGCCCTTGACCACCCGGAAGAGCGCGCGGCGCTCCTCCGGGGTCTTCTCGTCCGCGTTCTCCCCTGCGCTGTCGCTCACGGCGTCGCTCACAGCGGGATGTTGCCGTGCTTGCGGGCCGGGCCCTGCTCCCGCTTGGTCGCGAGCATCCGCAGCGAGCGGCCCACGTACCCGCGGGTGTGCGACGGCGGGACCACCGCGTCGATGTACCCGCGGTCGGCGGCGATGTAGGGGTTGGCGAGGGTGTCCTCGTACTCCTGCTGCAACTCGGCGCGCTTGGCGGCGAGCTCGTCGCCCTCCAGGCCCTTGAGCTCCTTGCGGTACAGGATGTTCACGGCCCCGGAGGCGCCGGTGACGGCGATCTGCGCCGTGGGCCACGCGATGTTGACGTCGGCGCCGAGGTGCTTGGAGCCCATGACGTCGTACGCGCCGCCGTAGGCCTTGCGGACGATCACGGTGACCTTGGGGACGGTCGCCTCGGCGTAGGCGTAGATCAGCTTGGCGCCGCGGCGGATGATGCCGTTCCACTCCTGGTCGGTGCCCGGCAGGAAGCCCGGGACGTCGACGAAGGTGAGGATCGGGATGTTGAAGGCGTCGCAGGTCCGCACGAAGCGGGCGGCCTTCTCGGAGGCGTCGATGTCGAGGCAGCCGGCGAACTGGGTCGGCTGGTTCGCCACGATCCCGACCGAGCGGCCCTCGACGCGGGCGAAGCCGGTGACGATGTTCGGCGCCCACAGCTCCTGGACCTCGAGGAACTCGCCCTCGTCGACCACCCGGTTGATGACCTCGCGGATGTCGTAGGGGGTGTTCGCCGAGTCCGGGACGAGCTCGTCGAGCTCGCGGTCGGTGTCGGTGATGCCGTCCTCGATCGACCCGGCGGTGGGCTCGGGGGCCGGGTAGGTCGGCGGCTCGGACAGGTTGTTCGACGGCAGGAAGCTCAGCAGCTCCTTGACGTAGTCGATCGCGTCCTGCTCGTCGGAGCCGAGGTAGTGCGCCACACCGGACTTCGAGTTGTGCGCCCGACCGCCGCCGAGCTCCTCCATGTCGACGTCCTCGCCGGTGACCGTCTTGATGACGTCCGGGCCGGTGATGAACATGTGGCTGGTCTCGTCGACCATGACCGTGAAGTCGGTGAGCGCGGGGGAGTACACCGCGCCGCCCGCCGACGGGCCCATGATCAGCGAGATCTGCGGGATCACGCCGGAGGCCCGCACGTTGCGGACGAAGATCTCGCCGTAGAGGCCGAGCGCGACCACGCCCTCCTGGATGCGGGCGCCGCCGCCGTCGTTGATGCCGATGACCGGGCAGCCGATCTTGGCCGCGACGTCCATGACCTTGACGATCTTCTCGCCGTAGACCTCGCCGAGCGAGCCGCCGAACACGGTGGCGTCCTGGCTGAACACGGCGACCGGGCGGCCGTCGATCGTGCCGGTGCCGGTGACGACGCCGTCGCCGAAGGGGCGCTTCTCCTGCATCCCGAAGTTGGTGGAGCGGTGCCGCACCAGGGCGTCGAGCTCGACGAACGAGCCGGGGTCGAGCAGCTGGTCGATCCGCTCGCGGGCGGTCTGCCGGCCCTTCGCGTGCTGGCGCTCCGCCGCCGCCTCGGAGGGCAGGGCCTCGGTGTACCGCGTGTACAGGTCGGCCAGCTTGCCGGCCGTCGTGTGCACGTCCGGCTCGACGTCCGGGGCGTTCGACGGGTCCCCCATCGGCTCCGTTGCAGCGCTCATGGCTGCGGAGCCTAACCCGGCCGTGACGCGCCCGGGCCGCCCGGTGGAGCGGTCTGCGTCACGTTCCCGCCGGTCACCCCGGTCGGACCCGGCCGGCCGGGGTGCCGCCGGTCGCTCGCTCGGCGCGCCGCTCGGCGCACCGGACGCGCCTCCGGCACCGTCGGGCGCCTTCACCACGCCTCGGGCCGGGAAGGGCGGGGCGTGCGGAGATAGGTTCCGGCGGTGAGCACCCCCGCGCCGCAGCCCTTCGACGAACACGCGCTGCGACACGCCCTGCTCGGCCCCGCCGGGCGCTGGGCCCGGCTCGACGTCGTCGAGGAGACCGGGTCGACCAACGCCGACCTCATGGCGGAGGCCCTCGCGGGCGCCCCGGACGGCTCGGTCCTCGTCACCGAGCACCAGACGGCCGGCCGCGGCCGCCTCGACCGCACCTGGGAGGCGCCCCGCGGGTCGGGGATCGCCGTGAGCGTGCTGTGGCGGCCCGAGGGCATCCCGGCCGAGCGGCTCGGCTGGCTGCCGATGCTCGCCGGCGTCGCGCTGCTCGACGCGATCAGGGCCGTCGCGCCGGACGTCGCCGCCGGCCTCAAGTGGCCCAACGACCTGCTGCTCGGCCCCGATCGCCGCAAGGGCGCCGGGATCCTCGCCGAGATGACGCCGGTGTCCGGCGGCGGGCCGGGCGTCGTGCTGGGGATGGGGATCAACGTCGACGCCCCGGCGGGCACGCTGCCGGAGACCGCGACCTCGTTCGCCGCCGAGGGGGCCGGCGTGGACCGCTCGGAGCTGCTCGTCGCGCTGCTGCGCAACCTCGCCGAGCGCGAGGCGGCCTGGCGGGCCGCCGCCGGCGACGCCGACGAGTCCGGCCTGCGCGGCGACTACCGCGCCGGCTGCCTCTCGCTCGGGTCCGAGGTGCGGGTCGAGATGCCCGGCGGCTCGGCGCTCATCGGGATCGCGGAGGACGTCGATCCGCAGGGCCACCTGCTCGTCCTCGAACCCGACGGGCACCGCCGCGCCATCGCGGCGGGCGACATCGTGCACCTGCGACCGGCGGACCGTCCCGAGGCGTGATCCCCCGGATACGGTGGGTGTGTGGCCTATCCGGACGAGCTGCTGGTGGAGGGCGAGCGGGTGGTCCTCCACACCCGGCCGCACTGGAAGATGCTGGTGCTCCCGGTGCTGGTGTTCCTCGTCGTGGTCGGGGCGGGATCGTTCCTCGCGGCACTGGTGAGCGCGCAGAGCTGGGCGCTCGTCGCCCGGGTCGGGCTCGGGGTCGTCGGAGCGGTGCTGGTGGGGCGGTTCACGGTGCTGCCCTTCGTGCGCTGGCGGACCACGCACTTCGTCGTCACCACCCGCCGGGTGCTCGTCCGCGAGGGCGTCCTCTCCCGCAGCGGCATGGACATCCCGATGTCGCGGATCAACACCGTCCAGTTCCGGCACACCGTCGCGGAGCGCATGCTGGGGTGCGGGACGCTCGTCATCGAGTCGGCCTCCGACGAGCCGCTGGAGTTCACGGACGTCCCCGTCGTCGAGAAGGTGCATTCGCTGCTCTACCAGGAGGTCGCCGACGATGCCTGAGCTGCCCATGACCGTGCCCGCCGCGGGGCTGCCCGCGCACGTGACGATCTACGAGGTCGGACCGCGGGACGGGCTGCAGAACGAGAAGGCCGTCGTGCCGGTCGAGGTGAAGGCCGAGTTCCTGTCCCGGCTCGCGGACGCCGGCCTCACCACCCTCGAGGCCACCAGCTTCGTCCACCCGAAGTGGGTCCCGCAGCTGGCCGACGCCGCCGAGCTGCTCGCCGCGCTCGACCGGCGGCCGGGCGTCGACTACCCCGTCCTGGTGCCCAACGACCGCGGCCTGGACCGCGCGATCGAGGCCGGCGTGGACCACGTCGCCGTCTTCGCCAGCGCCACCGAGACCTTCGCGGCGAAGAACCTCAACCGCACCCTCGACTCGCAGTTCGACATGTTCGAGCCCACCGTGAAGCGGGCCCTCGACCACGGGATGCGGGTGCGGGCGTACGTGTCCATGGCCTTCGGCGACCCGTGGGAGGGCGCGGTCGAGCCGGCCCAGGTCGCGGCCGTCGGGCGGCGGCTCATGGAGATGGGCTGCTGGCAGCTCTCGTTGGGCGACACCATCGGCACAGGCACGCCCGGGCACGCCGAGGCCGTGATCGACGCGTGCGTGGCGGCGTCGGTGCCCGTCGACGGCATCGCCGTGCACTTCCACGACACCTACGGCCAGGCGCTGGCCAACACCCTCGCCGCGCTGCGCCGCGGCGTGACCACGGTCGACGCCTCCACCGGCGGGCTCGGCGGCTGCCCGTACGCGAAGTCCGCCACCGGCAACCTCGCCACCGAGGACCTCGTCTGGATGCTCGACGGGCTGGGCATCACGCACGGCGCGAACCTCGGCGCCCTCGTCGAGACCAGCGTGTGGATGGCGGGGAAGCTCGGCCGCCCCTCGCCGTCACGCGTGGTGAAGGCACTGGCCGGGGACAACTCGGACTGAGCACGCACGACCGTCGGTGCCCAGCTGCAGGCTCGTGCGCGAACCGAGAGGAGGAGGTCCGATGGCACAGCCGGTGTCGCACCACCTGATGACCCTGCCGGGGTTCGCGGCACTCCCGGAGGACAACTCGGCGCGCTACGAGTTGCAGGAGGGCGTGCTGGTCGTGGCGCCGAGACCCGGGAACCACCATCAGGAGGCGATGGCGGAGCTGTTGGTCCGGCTCCGGCGTGCGATGCCCGCGGACTGGACGGCGGTCACGGAGCCGGATGTGGTCGTCAGCGAGCAGGCCCCGCCGACCGTCCGGATACCGGATCTCGTCGTGGCGCGGAGACCGCTGCCGGATCGCCTGCTGCGCGCGACCGATGTCGCGCTCGTCGTGGAGATCATTTCTCCGGGGAGCCGCAACGTCGACCTGCACCTCAAGCCCTACGAGTACGCCGAGGCCGGCATCCCGCAGTACTGGGTGGTCGACCTCGACCCGCCGGCCTCGACGCTCACGGTGACCACGCTCGGCGCCCCGGGCGAGGGCTACGTCGAGCAGCCCGCGGTCTCCGGTGCGCTGCGCGCCACCGTGGACGTCGACGGGCCGGTCGAGCTGACCGTGGACGTCGCGGCCTGGGGTAGCGACGGACGGGTCGCTACGGGCGGGGGTGCTCCCGGGAGCCGAACATGCCGGTGAAGCGGGCGCGGTAGACCACGTCCTCGCTGTCGGGGGCGCCCCGGCGCATCCAGGCCCGCAGGGTGATCAGGCCCATCCACGGCTTCGACGACGAGCGGCGGGCCTCCAGGACCTCCATCGTCGCGAACAGCTCGTCGCCCGCGAAGACCGGCGCCGGCCAGGCGATCTCGTCGCCGCCGGGGGAGCCGAGGGCGGTCGAGCGCAGCAGGAGCCCGTCGACGTAGAGCCGCATCCACAGCCCGGCGGTGAACCAGCCCGACGCGGCGAGCTGACCGAAGATCGACTCCTTGCCCGCGGCCTCGTCGAGGTGGAACGGCTGGGGGTCGAAGCGGCGGGCGAACTCGACCATCTCGTCGTGGTCGACGGTCACGGAACCGAAGTCGAGGACCCGGCCCGGCGTGAGGTCCTCGAACGCGATCTCGGGAGCATCCGGCATGAACGAACGTTAACCCGCGCCCGGCCTCAACCCGCGCCGAGGATCGTCACAGCGGCGTCGTGCAGCAGGCCGTTCGAGGCGATGCCGTTGCCGCCGGCGAAGCCCGGCCGGCCGCCCAGGTCGGTGAGCCGCCCGCCGGCCTCCTCGAGGATCGGCTGCACCGCGGCGAGATCCCAGGCGTTGGCCTCCGGCTCCACGGCCAGGTCGATGACGCCCTCGGCGACCAGGCAGTGCTGCCAGAAGTCGCCGAAGGCCCGCGTCTCCCAGCAGGCCTCGGTGAGCGCGAGCCAGCCGTCGAGCAGGCCGTGCTCGCGGAAGGTGTTGAGATCGGTGGTCGAGACGTAGCAGTCGGCCAACTCGGCCACGCCGGTGACGGAGATCCGCCGCGACTCCCCGCCCGGGCGATCGGAGGTCCACGCGCCGTGGCCGGCGGCGCCCCACCAACGCCGGCCCAGTGCCGGCGCGCTCACCACGCCCACCCTCGGCCGACCGTGCTCGGTCAGCGCGATCAGCGAGGCCCACACGGGCATCCCACGGGAGAAGTTCTTGGTGCCGTCGATCGGGTCGAGCACCCAGCCGCGCCCGCTCGGCGGCAGCGCGTCGAGCGAGCCGCCGCGCTCCTCGCCGAGCACGGCGTCACCCGGCCGCTGCCCCGTCAGCGCGGCGCGCAGGGCGTCCTCGGCGGCGGTGTCGGCGTCGGTCACCGGCGTCCGGTCCGGCTTGCGCGAGACCCGGAGGTCCGCGGCGCGGAAGCGCGGCAGGGTGATCGCGTCGGCGATGTCGGCGAGCTGGAGAGCGAGGGCGAGATCCGCCCGCGTGTCCGAATCGGTCCCGGTGGAGGTCACGGGCGGGGAGCATGCCACGCGTGCCCGGGTGCGGACGGGCCTAAGCTCACCGACGTGACCACCGTCCTGTTGGCGGAGGACGACGCCGCGATCGCGGAGCCGCTCTCCCGCGCCCTGCAGCGCGAGGGCTACGAGGTGGACGTCGCCGCCGACGGCACCAGCGCGCTGGAGACCGTCCGGCAGGGGCACGTCGACCTGCTGGTCCTCGACCTCGGCCTGCCCGGCATGGACGGGCTCGAGGTCTGTCGCCGGCTGCGGCCCGACTTCCCCGACCTGCCGGTGCTGATGCTCACCGCGCGGACGGACGAGGTCGACTTCGTCGTGGGCCTCGACGCCGGCGCCGACGACTACGTCGGCAAGCCCTTCCGCCTCGCCGAGCTGCTCGCCCGCGTCCGCGCCCTGCTGCGCCGGCTCACGCCCGAGACCGTCGAGGTCGGCGGCGTCCGGATGGAGCTCTCCGGCCGTCGGGTCCTGGTCGACGGCGAGGAAGTCGGCCTGGCGAACAAGGAGTTCGAGCTGCTGCGCGTGCTGCTGCTGCGGGCCGGGCAGGTCGTCACCCGCGAGGAGATCCTGCGCGAGGTGTGGAACGACCCCGACATGAAGACCTCCAAGACGCTGGACATGCACATGTCCTGGCTGCGCCGCAAGATCGGCGGCGAGCGGCGCATCGCGACGGTGCGCGGCGTCGGGTTCCGCTTCAACCACGGCTGACCCCGCGTGCGCCGCCGGATCCTGCTGTCGACCCTGTTCGTCGTCGCGGTGACGGCTCTGGTCCTGGGCGGGCCGCTGGCGTTCACCACCTGGCGGCTGGTCGACGACTTCACCCGCGCCGAGCTCATCCAGCGGCTCGAGCAGATCGACGACCGCCTCGACGACAAGCCGCCGGGCACCCCGCTCGACTCGGCCGCGATCGCCCTGGCCGTGCCCGCCGGCGGCGAGCTCGTCGTCGACATCCCCGGCGTGCCGGTCCAGCGGGTGGGCACCGTCGAGAGCCCGGACATCCTGTCCGAGTCGCTGCCCTTCGGCCAGGGCGGCACGATCACGCTCTCCGAGCCGATCTCCGTCATGCGCACCCAGCAGCTCCAGGTCGTGGTGATCGTCATGCTGCTGGTCGTGCTGTCCGTGGGGACCGGCGCGGTGGTCGCCACGGTCACCGCCCGCCGGCTGGCCGAACCGCTGCTCGACGTCGCCGAGCGCGCCGCGCGGCTCGGCGCCGGCGACTTCCGCCGCACCCCGCACCGCCACGGCATCCCCGAGCTCGACCGGGTGTCCGACGTGCTGGACACGTCGGCGGGTGCCCTCGCGGACCTCGTGCAGCGGGAGCGCGCGCTGGTCGGCGACGTCTCGCACCAGCTCCGCAGCCGCATCACCGCACTCACGCTGCGGCTCGACGAGCTCGCCACCCATCCCGATCCCAGCGCCCGCCGCGAGGCCCTCGCCGCGCTGGAACAGACCGAGAAGCTCTCCGAGGTGCTCGACGAGCTGCTGGAGGCCGCCCGCGCCGCACGCGCCGCCGGTGCCGAGCCGATGGACCTGCGGTGGGGCCTCACCGAGGTGGCGGACGAGTGGCGCCCGGCCCTCGAGTCGGCCGGGCGGCGACTGAAGCTGCGGGTCCCGGAGGGGCTGCTCGCCCGGGTCACGCCCGCGCGGATCCGGGAGGCCGTCGGCGCTCTCGTCGAGAACGCGCTGCAGCACGGCGGCGGCACCGTCACCATCTCCGCGCGGGAGGGGGCGAACATGCTGGTCGTGGAGGTGAGCGACACCGGCGCCGGGATCCCGGAGGAACTGGTGCCGCACGTGTTCGACCGGGGGGTCTCGGTGCAGTCGTCGACCGGGCTGGGCCTGGCCCTGGCCCGCGCGCTGGTCGAGGCGGACGGGGGGCGCCTGGAGCTCTCCCGCGCCCGCCCCCCGACCTTCACGATCTTCCTTCCCGCCGCCCGCGCCGACGACGTCGTCGGCCCTCCCCGCCCCGCCGCCACCCCGAGGTAGGGATGTGCCCCGCCTCGTCGGGTGTGCAGCGGGGATCGGGCGGGTGTCGGGGTCGAACAGTGGCCGTCACCCGTCCGAGCCGCCACCACCTGAACGTCCGCTCGGTTACGGTGCGCGTATGGCGGAGCGGACGGTCGAGGTCGGCGACGGGGTGCGGCTGCGGGTCACCGAGGAGGGCTCGGGCCGGCCCGTGATCCTGGCGCACGGCTTCCCGGAGCTGGCGTACTCGTGGCGGCACCAGATCCCGGCGCTCGCGGCCGAGGGCTACCGTGCGGTCGCGCCGGACCAGCGGGGGTACGGCGGCTCCTCACGCCCCGAGCGGGTCGAGGACTACGACATCCACCACCTCACGAACGACCTCGTCGCGGTGCTCGACGACCTCGGCGAGGAGCGTGCCGTGTTCGTCGGGCACGACTGGGGCGCGATGGTCGTGTGGAACCTGGCCCTGCTGCACCCCGAGCGGGTCGCGGGCGTGTGCGGGATGAGCGTGCCCTTCGTGCCCCGCGCGCAGCGGCGCCCGACCGAGATCTGGCGCGAGAAGCTGGCCGGGAGGTTCTTCTACATCCTGCACTTCCAGCAGCCGGGCGTCGCCGACGCCGAGATGGCCGAGGACCCGGCGCTCACGATGCGGGGCATGCTCAGCGGCCTGGTCGCCGGGGACGGGACGAGCCTGATCGGCGCGGACGACGGCCGCGGCGTCGTCGAGCGGCTGCCACAGCCGGAGTCCCTGCCGGACTGGCTGTCCCAGGAGGAGCTCGACCACTACGCCGCGGAGTTCGCGCGCACCGGGTTCACCGGCGGGATCAACTGGTACCGGAACTTCGACCGCAACTGGGAGCGCACGCCCGAGCTCGCGGGTGCGCACGTCACGGTGCCGAGCTTCTTCCTGGCCGGCGACGCGGACCCGGTGCTGCGGATGACGCCGCCGGACCGGCAGGTGGACCATCTCGACGACCTGCGCGGGGAGGTCCTGGTCCAGGGCGCGGGGCACTGGGTGCAGCAGGAGCGCCCGGCGGAGGTGAACGCCGCGCTGCTGGGCTTCCTGGGTGCGATCGGCTGGTGAGCCGGGCTACTGCCCCAGCTCGTCGAGGTGCTCGGGGACGGTGACCTGGCGGCGCACGTTCTCGTCGGGGAACACGAACCGGCGGAACGCCCACCAGCGGAACGCCATGCCGACGAGCGTGCCGAGGATCTGCCCGCTGACGAAGTCCGAGACCTCCTGGACGAGCAGCGACACCTCGGGCACCTGGAGGTGGAACAGGTAGCGCGAGGCCGCGAGGGGCGCGGAGTACATCGCCACCCCGAGGCCGCTGATGAGGAAGAACAGCAGCGCCTCGTGATGACGCTCACGGCCGCCCCGGGTCCGGAAGGACCACTCGCGGTTCATGACGTACGACACGATGGTGGCCACCAGCACCGCGACGATCTTGGCGGTGAGCGGCTTGGTGTCCAGCACCGTGGTCTTCAGGACCAGGAAGACCACCGTGTCGATGACCCACGTGGCCCCGCCGACGACCGCGAACTTCAGCAGCTCCCGGTGCTTGATGGCGATGCCGCGGTAGGGCTCGGGGATGCGCGCCAGCGTCGTCTCGACCAGGGACACTCGATCGATCGTGCCAGAGCGCCGCAGCGCACCGGCGTCCGGCCCGGGTCCTCCGCGTGTCGGTGGGTAGGCTTCTCCGATCGTGAGCACCTCTGCACCGCGCCGGGACTTCCCGGTCGTCGGGATGGTCGGCGGGGGCCAGCTGGCCCGGATGACGCACCAGGCCGCGATCGGGCTGGGCCAGTCGCTGCGGGTCCTGGCCGTCAAGCCGGACGAGCCCGCGCCCCTGGTCGCGCCGGACGTCGTGCCCGGCGGGGCGGACGACCTCGCCGCGCTCGAGGCGCTCGCGGTCGGCTGCGACGCGGTGACCTTCGACCACGAGGGCGTGCCGCAGGAGCACCTGCGCGCGCTGGTCGCCAAGGGCGTGCCGGTGCGGCCGCACCCCGACGCCCTGCAGCACGCCCAGGACAAGCTCGTCATGCGCCGGCGGCTCTCGGCGATGGGGCTCCCGGTTCCGGCCTTCGCCGAGATCACCGCGCCCGACCAGGTCGACGCGTTCGCCGCCGAGCACGGCTGGCCCGTCGTCCTCAAGGCCGCCCGCGGCGGGTACGACGGCCGCGGGGTCTGGTTCCTGCGCGATGCCGACCCGGACCTCGTCCGCGAGCTGCTGGCCGCCGGCACCCCGCTGCTGGCCGAGGAGGCCGTCGCCATGCGCCGCGAGCTGGCCGCGCAGGTCGCGCGCTCGCCGTTCGGCCAGGCCGCCGCGTGGCCCGTCGTCGAGACGGTGCAGGAGGCCGGCCAGTGCGTCGAGGTCCTGGCGCCCGCGCCGGACCTGTCCGAGGAGCGCGCGCTCCAGGCCCAGTCGCTCGCGCTCCGGATCGCGCAGGAGCTCGACGTGACCGGGCTGCTGGCCGTGGAGCTGTTCGAGACCGACTCCGGGCTCGTGATCAACGAGCTGGCGATGCGCCCGCACAACTCCGGGCACTGGACCATCGAGGGCGCCCGGACCTCGCAGTTCGAGCAGCACCTCCGTGCCGTGCTCGACTATCCGCTGGGCACGACCGCGATGACCGCGCCGGTCGTCGTCATGGCCAACGTGCTCGGCGCGGACCGCACGCCGGGGATGAGCGTCGACGAGCGCATCCACCACCTCTTCGCGCGGTTCCCGGACGTCAAGGTCCACCTCTACGGCAAGGGCGAGCGGCCGCTGCGCAAGGTGGGGCACGTCAACGTCCTCGGCACCGACCTCGCCGAGACCCGGCGCAAGGCGGTCCTCGCGGCACAGTGGCTGTCCACCGCGGAGTGGACGGACGGCTGGTCGGTGCACGACGGGGCGGGCGCCGCCGGTGTGTCCTCGGAGGTCCCCACCGAGACGGGAGCACGGGTGTGAGCGCACGCGTCGGCGTGATCATGGGCAGCGACTCGGACTGGCCGGTGATGGAGGCCGCCGGGGCCGCCCTCGCCGAGTTCGACGTGGAGTACGAGGTGGGCGTGTACTCCGCGCACCGCACCCCGCAGCGGATGCTCGACTACGCGCGCGACGCCGCGGGCCGCGGGATCCAGGTGATCATCGCCGGGGCGGGCGGCGCCGCCCACCTGCCCGGCATGGTCGCCGCCGCGACCCCGCTGCCGGTGATCGGCGTGCCGGTGCCGTTGAAGGTGCTCGACGGCCTGGACTCGCTGCTGTCGATCGTGCAGATGCCGGCCGGGGTGCCGGTCGCGACGGTCGCGGTGGGCAACGCGCGCAACGCCGGTCTGCTCGCCGTGCGGATCCTGGCCGCGGCCGATCCGGAGCTGCGCGGGCGGATGGAGAGCTTCCAGTCCGCGCTCGAGGAGATGGTGCTGCAGAAGGACGCGGCGCTGCGCGAGAAGGCGTCCGGGCCGGGCTCCTGATCACATCGCCCAATTTCGTGGCGCGCGGCCGCCCCGCGGTCGTAGGGTGGCGGTACACGAGAAGGGAGGTGGTCCGACGTTGATTAGCGACAGGACTCGTGAGGTGGCTGTCCGCTAGGCACCAACAGGACGTCTTCCTGACGGCCAGTGGAAGCCGGTAGGTGCCGGCGAATCCCAGGCGGTCACCAGTGGTCCCCGGGCCCGAGCCCAGTCCAGCTCGGCACGCGCTCCCCGTTCCGACGGGGTTGCGGCCCGGGGATCACTCATGTCCGGGGCCGGTCAGGCGCCGGCCGCGTCCCGCGGGCCCAGGGCCGCCGCCTCCGCCACCAGCTCGCGGAGCACCTGCTCGTCGACCTTCCCGAGCGCGGTGAACCGCACGCAGGACTTCCCGATCGACGCCCCGGACAGCCGGTCGGCGTAGGTCTCGGCCAGGTGCCGGCCGTCGACCGAGCAGAGGACGTAGAGCGAGAGGTAGCGCTTCTGCGCGGCCAGCCCGATCAGCGCGGCCTCGCCCTCCCGCCCCGTGGCGTAGCGGTAGTGGAAGGGGCCGTAGCCCAGCATCCCGCGCTGCACCACGCGGTCGAGGCCGGGCGCCTCCTCGCGGATCAGGGCGTCGAGGGCCAGGACGTCCGGGCGGCGCTTCGCGTCGACGGCGTCGAGGTACTCGTCGGGGCTCATCTCGCTCACCGGGCGATCGTGGCGTACCGGCCCGGACGGGGCATCGGCCGTCCGGCTCAGCTCGTGCGGCGCTCCAGCGAGCGGGCCGCGCGCTCCAGCCGCCGCGCCACCTGCTCCAGGTCCGGCGCCTGCTCCAGCGGCAGCATGTCGGCGACCTTGCGGAAGTGCGCCCGGCAGGCCTCGGTGCCCTCCGCCGTGCCGCCGTCGGCCAGCCAGCGCCGCAGCGCCTGGTTGTGCGCGGCGACGACCGCCGCCCCCGTGACGGCCGCGCGCAGGTCCCCGTCCTCGACGTCGGCGAGCCGGATCGCCAGCTCCTTGGTGAAGAGCCGCCGGTAGCGGTGCACCATCGCCGCCTCCCGGTCGCGCAGCGCGGGCACCTCGTGGACCAGCGCGAACCGCTTCCGGGCGGTCCCCGGGTCGGACAGGTAGAGGTCGAACACCGTCTCCCCGGCCCGCAGCACCACCGACAGGAGCGGCTCGGTGGGGTGCGCGGTCGCGAAGACCTCGGCGATCCGGGCGAGGCCGAGCTCGTGGTCCGGGGAGACCGCGTCCTCCTTGCCCTTGAAGTACCGGAAGAAGGTCCGGCGCCCGACGCCGGCGGCGGCCGCGATGTCGTCGACCGTCGTGTCGTCGTAGCCCTGCGCGGTGAACAGGTCCACGGCCGCGGTGACGAGATCGCGGCGCACCTCCGCGCGTCCCTCGGCCGAGCGGCCGCGGCGGGGAGTGACGGGGGACATGGCACGGAGGGTAGCAGGGGCGTTGTTCTGTGGCACGGAGTGCCGTTAGAGTGGACGCACCCGGACACACCGACGTGGGAGAAGAGATGCTGAACGCCGAGTTCGACGCCTACCGGCTGAGCGAGGAGCACGAGGCCCTCCGCGACGCCGTGCGTGCGCTCGCCGAGAAGGAGATCGCGCCGCACGCCGCGGAGGTGGACGAGCAGGCGCGCTTCCCCCACGAGGCCAAGGACGCGCTGGTCAAGGCGGGTTTCCAGGCCGTGCACATCCCCGAGGAGTACGGCGGGCAGGGGGCCGACGAGCTGGCCGCCTGCATCGTGATCGAGGAGGTCGCGCGGGTCTGCGCGTCGTCGTCGCTCATCCCGGCGGTCAACGGCCTGGGCTCGGTCCCGATCCTGCTCTCGGCCTCGGAGGAGCTGAAGAAGCAGGTCCTGCCGTCGATCGCCGCCGGCGAGGCGATGATCAGCTACGCGCTGTCCGAGCGCGAGGCGGGGTCCGACGCGGCCTCGATGAAGACCCGGGCCCGCCGCGACGGCGACGACTGGGTCCTCAACGGAACCAAGTGCTGGATCACCAATGCCGGCGAGTCCACCTGGTACACGGTCATGGCCGTGACCGACCCGGAGAAGAAGGCCAACGGCATCTCCGCGTTCGTGGTGCACTCCGACGACCCGGGATTCGAGGTCGGGCCGAAGGAGCGCAAGCTCGGCATCGCCGGCTCGCCGACCCGGGAGATCTACTTCCAGGACTGCCGCATCCCCGGTGACCGGATCATCGGCGCCGAGGGCACGGGCTTCAAGACCGCGCTCGCCACGCTGGACCACACCCGCCCGACGATCGGCGCGCAGGCCGTCGGCATCGCGCAGGGCGCGCTCGACCAGGCGATCGCGTACATCAAGGAGCGCAAGCAGTTCGGCAAGGCGATCGCCGACTTCCAGGGCATCCAGTTCATGGTCGCCGACATGGCGATGAAGGTCGAGGCGGCGCGACAGCTCGTCTACGTCGCGACCTCACGCGCCGAGCGCGGCGAGAAGAACCTCGGCTTCATCTCGTCGGCAGCGAAGTGCCTGGCGAGCGACACCGCGATGCAGGTGACGGTCGACGCCGTGCAGCTGCTGGGTGGCGCGGGCTTCACCAGGGACTTCCCGGTGGAGCGGATGATGCGCGACGCCAAGATCACGCAGATCTACGAGGGCACCAACCAGGTGCAGCGCATGGTGATGGCGCGCTCCCTCCTCCGCTGAACCCTGTGAGTGGCAATAGTCGTCATGGCGACTATTGCCACTCACGACCTCAGAGGATGAAGCGGAAGAGGGGGGAGTCGGGCGGGATCCGCTCGATCTGCGGCGGCGCGCCCTCCATGCGGGCCAGCAGCGGCTCGAGGTCGGCCGGGTCGCCCAGCTCGATCCCGACGAGCGCGGGGCCGGTCTCCCGGTTGCTGCGCTTGACGTACTCGAAGAGCGTGATGTCGTCGTCCGGCCCGAGGACGTCGTCGAGGAAGCGACGCAGCGCGCCCGGCTCCTGCGGGAACTCCACCAGGAAGTAGTGCTTGCGGCCCTCCCACACCAGCGCGCGCTCGACGATGTCGGCGTAGCGGCTGACGTCGTTGTTGCCGCCGGAGAGCAGGCACACCGTGCTCGAGCCGCGCGGGATGTCCAGCTGGCCCAGCGCCGCCGGGGCGAGCGCGCCCGCGGGCTCGGCGATGATCCCGTCCGACTGGTAGAGCGCGAGCATCTCGACGCAGATCCGCCCCTCGTCGACGGCGTCGACCGCGATCGACGCCTCGCGCACGATCGGGAACGTGGTCTCGCCGACCCGGCGCACCGCGGCCCCGTCGACGAACGGCTCGACCTCCGCCAGCGTGGTCGGCTCGCCCGTCGCCAGGGCCGCCGCCATGCTCGCGGCGCCGGCCGGCTCGACGCCGATCACCCGGACCTCCGGGTGCCGTTCGCGCAGGTAGACGAGGGTGCCGGCGAGCAGCCCGCCGCCGCCGACCGGGACGATGATCTGGTCCGGCGGGTCCGCCAGCTGGCTGAGGACCTCGCGGACGACCGTGCCCTGCCCGGCCACGGTGCGCGGGTCGTCGAAGGCGGGGACGAGCGTGGCGCCGGTCTGCTCGGCGTCGGCGGCGGCGGCCGCGGCGGCGTCGTCGTACGTGTTGCCGACGACCACGACCTCCACGACCTTGCCGCCCAGCCGCGCGACCCGGTCCCGCTTCTGCCGCGGCGTGGTGCGGGGCAGGTAGACCCGGGCCGTGACGTGCAGCCGCGCGCACGCGAACGCGACGCCCTGGGCGTGGTTCCCGGCCGACGCGCACACCACCCCGCGCTCGCGCTCCTCCGGCGAGAGCTGGGCGATCAGGTTGTAGGCGCCGCGGATCTTGTAGGAGCGGACCGGCTGCAGGTCCTCGCGCTTGAGCCACACCTCGCCGCCGACGGCGTCGGACAGCCGCGCCGAGAGCTGCAGCGGGCTCGGCCCGATCACCGCGCGCAACCGCCCCGCCGCCGCGTCGACGTCGGAGGCGGTCACGCTCTGGGCGGGGGCGGTGGTCACCACCCCACCGTAGCCAGCCCACCTGCGGGGCTCTTCCCGAGCCCGCCCGCCGTCACAGGCGGGCGGTGCACTTCTCCGTGTCGTACTTGCGCTCCAGGCGGCCCGCGTCGGCGTGCGCGACCTGGACGAGCGAGGCGCCGGCGGCGAGGACGGCGAGCAGGCCGTCGACCAGGTCCTCGCGCGCGGACCAGTCCCGTGTCGACAGCACCCGGTCCGAACCGGACAGCCCCAGGTCGCCGGCCCGCGCCGCCGCGCAGGCGGCCACCTCCGAGGCGGGCATGCCGTCGAGGGCGGGGGCGTCGGCGGGCACCGGCTCCCAGGGCACGAACTCGTCGCCGTGCAGCCGCACCTCGGTGGCGAAGTCGATCACCCCGGCCGGCAGGCCGTCGATCCCGCGACCGAACGCGTCGAGGGAGAGGGCGACCACCCCGCCCGACGGCTCGGCGGCGAGCGCGAGGTCGAGTCGCCCGGCGTCGCACAGCACGAGGTCCGCCTCGGCGGGCTCGCCGACCACCTCGGCCCCGCACGACCACGCCGCGAGCAGCACCGACGCGGTCTGCCAGTGCGCCGGCAGCAGCACGGCGACCGTGCCGCCCGGCTCGACGTCGCACTCGTCGCGCAGCAGGTTGGCGGCCTTGGCCACCCAGTTCGCCGTGGTGACCGCGGACAGCTCGATCCGCTCGCCGGTGGCGTCGTCGTAGAAGGTGATCAGGGGTCGTGCCGGGGCGGCGGCGAGGATCGGGTCGAGCAGGGTGGCGGTCAGCGACACGGACGTCCTTCGCGGGTGCGGGCGATCAGTCGATGCACGGTACGCCGCCCGCGTTGACCTCGGAGGTCGGCGCGGGGGCGGAGGTCGACGAGCCGCCGGTCGTGGTCGTCGCCCCCGTCGTCCCGGTCGCCCCCGCGGCGGACGAGCCCGCGAAGTCCGTCCCGAGCAGCACCTGCACGTGCCCGGACCGCACGCCGTCGGCCTGCTCGACGCCGATCCCGCCGAGCTGCGCGGCCACCGCGCGGGCGGCCTCGTCGCCGTCCGACTGGGCGTAGCGGACGACGGAGGTCGAGCGGCTCTCCGAGTTCTCCACCGTGCCGCGCTGGTAGCCGGCCCCGCCGAGCCGGTCGGCGACCTGGGCCGCCAGGCCGGTGCCGCCCGAGCCGTTGCCGACGTCGACCGTGACCGTCGCCGGGTCCACCGTGGACGCGGGCGGGGCCTCTGCGGTGGTCTCGGGCTCCTCCTTCGGCGCGGTCCGCTGCTCGACGAACTGGTGGACCTGCGTCGGATCGACCAGCACGACGTCGCCGCGCTCGTTGTTCGCGCCGCCCTGCGTCGGGACGGTCACGAAGTCGATGTTGCCCGCCGCGATGTCCGAGGCCTGCCGGGCGAAGCCGAGCAGGTCCCAGCCGGAGTCGATGACCAGCGACTTCTTCGCCACGTCCATCAGCGCGGAGAGGGTGCCGGTGTTGGTGAGCGTGCCGCTGGAGAGGATCTTGTCGGCGACGGCGGCGAGGAACACCTGCTGCCGGCGGATGCGGGACAGGTCGCCCTCGGGCAGGCCGTGCCGCTGGCGGACGAAGGCCAGCGCGTCCGCGCCCGAGATCGTCTGCGGACCGGAGGCGAAGCGGGCGCCGGAGAACTCGTCGTTCACCGGGGCCCTGAGGCAGACGTCGACGCCGCCGATGGCCTGGGTCAGGTTGTAGAAGCCGAGCAGGTTGATCTCGGCGTAGTGGTCGATCGTGAGGCCGGTCAGGTCCTGCACGGTGTCGATCAGCGCGGTCCGCCCGGTCGCCGACGACTGCTGGTCGGCGTCCTTCTGGGTCACGCCGGACTTCACCAGCTCCTCGGCCTTGAGCGCCTTGGTGGCCGGGTAGGCGGCGTTGATCTTGTCCTTGCGGTAGCCGGGGATGTCGACGTAGCTGTCCCGCGGGATGGAGAAGGCCGTCGCGCTGCCGCCGTCGGCGGGGATGTGCAGCACGATGATCGTGTCCGAGTTGAGGACGCCGGACTCGGCGCCGCTGCGCAGGGTGCGCAGGACGTCGTCGGGCAGCGGGTTGCCCTGCGCGTCCGTGCGGCTGTCGACGCCCACGAGCAGGATGTTCTGCTCGCCGCCGGAGGAGCCGCCGGTGATGACGTTGGTCGTGGTCAGGCCCGCGGTGAGGTCGCGGTAGAGGCCCCACGCCGTGCCGGTGACCGCCACGACCAGGGCGGACAGGACGCACATCGTGATCCGGGCCCGGCGGACGAACCGGCCGGCGGGACGCCCGGGCGGCGGGGCGGTCACCGGGCGGGGCCGCGCCGGCGGTGGGGTGCGCGGGCGCGTGCGGGCGGGGGGAAGGGTGGGCGCCGTACCCCGCGAGACGTCCCGTGCGGGCCGGCGCGGCGGCGGCTCGACGACGGTCCGGCGGAGGGGCCTGCGGGGCTCGTCGCGGTC
>NZ_JBEZDN010000142.1:0-19993 GCF_040648315.1 Pseudonocardia sp. NPDC049154 | reverse complement strand
GCGGGGTTGGGCCGCGGGGGGTACCTCCGGGGGCGTGCCCGGACCCGCGCCGTGCTGTAATACCCTAACCACCCGCGCCGGCCGGCGACCCCCGAAGGGATCGCCGGCAGCGGAAGACTCAGATGCCGCTCAGAGCGGGGTCACCGAGTCGGCCTGCGGGCCCTTGGCGCCCTGGCTGGCCTCGAAGGAGACGCGCTGGTTCTCCTCGAGGGTCCGGAAGCCGTTGCTCTGGATGGCCGAGTAGTGGACGAAGACGTCCGGCCCGTTGTCGTCGGTGGCGATGAAGCCGAAGCCCTTCTCGGCGTTGAACCACTTGACGGTGCCCTGCGGCATAGCTTTTTTCTCCCACACACTGAACGGATCCGGCCGACATGGCGACGGCCGGAGGTTGCGCGGAACCCACGCGGGAGGGAAGAACCCCGACCACACGTGCGGAACTCGCTGTCACACGTTCCACGCACGCTGTCTCAACGATCGAGGAAAGACACGACTGCAACCGGGGCGAACGCTACCACGGCCCGGTGTGACGCCGGTCGAAGATCTCCCGGGTGCCCGGGGGACACGGCCGCGATGTCCGGCCTTGTCCGGTTCGTTGCGCTACCGTGACCTACGGCCTCGATTCGCGACGGGCCGGCAGGGAAGACACGACAGCACGTCCCGCGTGGCGGACCCCCGCCGTCGCGACGAGGCCGGAGCCGGTCCTCCCCCGACCGACCCCTCGACGTGTGAAGGCGCCAGCATGCCCAGCCTCGCCCCCGACCGCCCCCAGAGCGGTGCGGCCGAGCCGGCCACCGAAGGCCGTCGCTCGACCCTCGAGCACGTGCTCGTCATCGCGTTCATGATCGTCCCGCTGCTGGCGGTCGCGGCAGCCGTCCCGGTCGCCTGGGGATGGGGACTCGGCTGGGTCGACGTGGCCCTCTTCGTCGTCTTCTACATGGTCAGCGGGCTGGGGGTGACGGTCGGCTACCACCGGCACTTCACACACGGCTCGTTCAAGGCGCGCCGGGGGCTCCGCGTCGCGCTCGCCGCGGCGGGCTCGCTGGCCCTGCAGGGCAGCGTCGTGTCCTGGGTCGCCGACCACCGCCGGCACCACGCCTACTCCGACAAGGAGGGCGACCCGCACTCGCCGTGGCTGTTCGGCACCGGCCCGAAGGCGCTGGTCAAGGGCTTCTGGCACTCGCACATGGGCTGGTTGCTCGAGCGCGACAAGACCAACGCCCGCCGCTTCGCCCCCGACCTGCTCGCCGACGCCCCGGTCCGGCGGATCGGCGACAACTTCCTCTGGTTCGCCCTCACCAGCCTGCTGCTGCCGGGCCTGCTCGGCGGGCTGCTGACCTGGTCGATCGGCGGCGCGCTCACCGCACTGTTCTGGGCCGGGCTGGTTCGTGTCGCCCTGCTGCACCATGTCACCTGGTCGATCAACTCGGTGTGCCACATCTGGGGCGACCGCCCCTTCGCCGCGCGCGACCGGTCGGCCAACGTCTGGTGGCTGGCCCTGCTCTCCTTCGGCGAGTCGTGGCACAACCTCCACCACGCCGACCCCACCTGTGCCCGGCACGGCGCCAAGCCCGGGCAGGTCGACATCTCCGCCCGGCTGATCCGCATCTTCGAGGTGTTCGGGTGGGCACACTCCGTGCGCTGGCCGACCACCCGGCGCCTCGACAAGCTCGCGCGCCGCACCGCCGTCGAGCACGCTGCGTGATCGGTCGGGGCGCTCCGCTCCACGTTCGGTGACGTCGCGCCCGACCGAGTGAGGGTGATCGCAGTCGTACGCCCCCGGGTGACGTCGACTCGTGCCCGGCCGGGCGGGTCGTCGCCCGCCGGTGGGACGACAGCCGGGTGTATCACCCAGGTCGGGGTCGCCGGTTCGAGTGACTGAGCCCGATCGCTCTCACGCAGCGTGAGTGCGGTATCGGCGCCCCCGAGGTGGGGCCCTGGTCAGCACGAACGCTGCCTTCGCATGATTCGCCCGTCCCGCCGGGTGATCATCAGGAGGCTTGCCGTGCGGAAGAAGATCGCGCTCTCGCTCGTCGCGGTGGCGACCGGCGGCAGCGTCGCCGTCCTCGGAGCGGGGACGGCGTCCGCCGCACCCGTCGCCGACCAGCTGCCCCCCGTCGCCGCGCCGGCCGTACCGGCGGTGCCGGCGGTGCCGGCGGTGCCTGTCGTGCCGGCCGTGCCGCAGACGCCGGTGGGCGGGCTGCTCAACGACGTCCTGCAGGGTCTGCAGGGTCTCCTCCCCGGCCTGCTCGGCGGGGTGGTCCCGCCGGACCCGACGGCCGTGGTCCCCGTGCCAGTGCCGGTCCCGGCCGACGTCGCGGCTCTGCCGGTCGCCGCCGACCCGGCCGCGGCCCCGGTGGTGGCCGACCCGGCAGCCCTTCCGGTGGCGGCCGACCCCGCTGCCGCTGCTCCGACGGCGGGCGAACCGGCTCCGGCGGTGGCCGATCCGGCTGCCGCTGCTCCGGCTGCGGCTGCTCCGGCGGCGGGCGAGCCGGCGGCCGCTGTCCCGGCCGCCCAGCAGGAGGTCACGGCCGCCGACCCCGCGCAGCTCCCGCCGCTGCCGGCCCCGCCGGACGTGCCCGACCCGGGCGCCGCCCTCCCCGTCGACCCGGCCCTGCCTGCCGACCCGGCCCTGCCTGCCGATCCGGCGCTGCCCGTCGACCCGGCGCTGCCCGTCGACCCGGCGCTGCCCGTCGACCCGGCCCTCCCGGTCGACGCCCCTGCGGTCCCCGCACTCCCGGCCGACCCCGCACTGCCCGCCGTCCCCGACCCGGCCCTCCCGCCGGTTCCCGACCCCGGCGCCGCGCTGCCGGTGGACCCGGCGCTGCCGGTCGACGCCCCGGCCGTCCCGGCACTGCCCGCCGACCCGGCCCTTCCGGCGGTTCCCGACCCGGCCCTCCCGCCGGTCCCGGACCCCGCGGCCGCCGTGCCCGCCCCGGCGCCTGCTGCCCCGGGCGACACCGCCCCCACGGCCCCGGTCGGCTGACCCGGGACCCGCACACCTCGTGGCCCGGTCGCCCGGCTCCTCGGCGACCGGGCCGCGTCACGCCCGCGCTCGGAAGCGGTGCCGCCGAGCGGATGATCGCCGCGAGGGTGACGGGACGGCCGCCCGAACAGCCCTCAGGCACCACTCGCACCGATCACGGGCGCGGTTCTCCGGCTCGCGACGAGCCCCAGCCCGCAGGCCTCGGCAACGGCTGCGCGCGAGACCCGTTGCGGTCATGCTCGTGGGTCGCAGAGTGATCACCGCTTGCGACACATCCCGGCCATATGCGGCCGCCACACACCACAACCAGCGATCACTTCGTCATGATCGCCACGAGAGTGACGCCACGGTCGCCCGAACAACCCTCGCGCACCATTCACAACGATCTCTCCCGTCATGATCAGTGCGAGGGTGACGCGGCGGTAGCCCGTGCCGCGTCCACGTCCCACTCGCAATGATCATGAAGCCGAGTTCCTTGGCACCGGCCCGAGCGACTCGCGGGGGCCACAGCCCGACTCGCGGTGCGGCAACTCCCCACTCGCGCTGGCCCAACTCGCGACTCGCCGGTGGTCACAGCGCGACTCGCCGGAGGTCACAGCCCGACTCGCGCTGCCATGCCTCCCGACTCGCGCTGCCACAACTCCCGACTCGCGGTGCCACAACTCCCGACTCGCGGTGCTGCACCTTCCTACTCGCGGGGCCGCACGACTCTCGCGGTCAGGTGACGTGGGTGTCGGCGAAGCCGTTCTGCAGGGCGTGCATGACCTCGTCGAGGAGGTCCCGGAGCTCGACGTCCTCCGAGCGGAGCCACTGCTCGTAGGCGGAGAGGGCGGCGCCGAGGCAGACGTGGCCGAGGGTGCGCGGGAGCAGGGCGGTGGCGGGCTGCCCCAGCCGCTCCCCCGCGTAGTCCGCGACCACCCGCCGCCACTCCGCGTACCGCAGCGTCGAGTGGGCCTGGAGGGTCGGCGTCTCGAGGATCAGCCGCAGCCGCTGCCGGTGCCACGGCTGCTCGTCCGCCGGGACGTCGTTGAAGTCGAGGACCGTGGCGCGGATGCCCTCCATGACCGGCACGTCCGCGGGCAGCGCGGCGAACCGCTCCCGCATGCGGTCGAGCATCTCGTCGAACGCGCCCCACGGGACGTCGTTCTTCGACGCGTAGTAGCGGAAGAAGGTGCGCCGGCCGATCCCGGCGGCGTGCGCGACGTCGTCGACGGTCGTGGTGTCGAAGCCGCGCTCGCTGAACAGGTCCAGGGCGATGTGCTCGATCTCCGAGCGGCTCGTCACCGGGCGGCGCCCGGCGCGCCGCGTGCCCGCCCCGGGATCGTCAACAACAGCGGACATCGACCCTTCCTCCGCCCGGGGACGCCGGGCTAACGTCGGTGAGACCGGGCTCACGCAGCACCCCGTCGTCGTGGTCATCGTACGACCGGGGACGGCGTTACCTGCCCGGTGCAGTGCGGCCGGGCGTCTACCAACCGGTCGACAGCCGACGGCGACGAAGCCGGGAGGAGCAACACGTGGGCAAGCTGGAGGGCAAGGTCGCCCTGGTGACCGGGGCCGCGCGCGGGCAGGGACGCAGCCATGCGCTGCGACTCGCCGAGGAGGGCGCGGACATCATCGCCGTCGACATCTGCGCGCAGGTGGAGACGGTCGCCTACCCCATGTCGTCCAGGGCTGACCTGGACGAGACGGTCGCGGAGGTCGAGAAGCTCGACCGCCGGATCGTGGCCCACGTGGCCGACGTCCGCGACGAGAAGGCCCTCAACGCGGCGGTGGCGGACGGCGTCGCGGCGCTCGGCGGCGTCGACATCGTGCTGGCGAACGCCGGCATCGCGTCGATCGGCACGGCCGAGGACGGGAACGAGGCCGCCGTCTTCCGCACCCTGATCGACATCAACCTGACCGGCGTCTGGAACACCGTGCACGCGGCCGCGCCCACCATGATCGAGCAGGGCCGGGGCGGCGCGATCGTGCTGACCAGCTCCACCCAGGGCCTGACCGGCCGGGGCGGCGACGGCAGCGGCGCGATGGACGGGTACTGCGCGGCCAAACACGGCGTCGTCGGGCTGATGCGGACGTTCTCGCACTGGCTGGCGCCGCACAACATCCGGGTGAACTCGGTGCACCCGACCGGCGTCAACACGCCGATGATCGTGAACCCGGTCGTCGAGAAGTTCCTGGAAGAGTCCGCGGACGTTGGCGACGCCCTCGCGAACCTCATGGACGTCCCGGTGATCGAGGCGCGGGACGTCAGCAACGCCATCGCCTGGCTGGTGTCCGACGAGGGCCGCTACGTCACCGGCACGACCCTGCCCGTCGACGCCGGGTTCGTCGTCCGATGACCGGGCGCGTCGAGGGGAAGGTCGCGTTCGTCACCGGCGCCGCCCGCAACCAGGGCCGCAGCCACGCGCTGCGGCTCGCGCAGGAGGGTGCGGACATCATCGCCGTCGACATCTGCGAGCCGGTGAAGAGCATCGAGATGTACCCGCCGGCCACCGAGGAGGACCTGGCGGAGACCGCGCGGCTGGTCGAGGAGCTCGACCGGCGGGTGCTCACCACCAAGGCCGACGTCCGGGACCCGGACGCGCTGCAGGCCGCGGTCGACGCCGGGGTCGCGGAGCTCGGCAGGCTGGACATCGTGTGCGCCAACGCCGGCGTCTTCGAGATCCAGCCGGCGCTCGAGCTCACCGACGCCGCGTGGCGCGAGATGATCGACATCAACCTCACCGGCGTCTGGAACACCTGCCGGGCCGCGCTGCCCCATCTGGTCGACGGCGGCCGCGGCGGCTCGATCGTGATCACCAGCTCCACGGCGGGGCTCAAGGGCACGCCGAACACGGTGCACTACACGGCGGCCAAGCACGGCGTCGTCGGGATCATGCGCACGATCGCGAACGAGTTCGCCGCGCACTCGATCCGCTGCAACACGGTCCACCCGACGGGCGTCGACACGGTCATGATCCAGAACGAGAAGACCTGGGGCCTGTTCGACCCGGAGAACCCGCACCCGACGCGGGAGTCCGCCGCCCCGATCTTCGAGTCGACGAACGCGCTGCCGGTGCCGTGGGTCGAGCCGATCGACATCTCCAACGCGATCCTCTTCCTCGCCTCGGACGAGGCCCGCTACATCACCGGGGTGACGCTGCCGGTCGACGCCGGCTACACGGTCAAGTGAGGTCCCACAGCAGCCGGTAGGAGGAAGGACGCGCTCCGGGTTGCCGCACGGCCAGGTCCGCCTGCCCTGCGGCGACCCGGAGGACGGCGGCGGGAACGTCGTCACGCGGCGTCCTCGCGAGATCACGGGGAGCATCGATGACCATGCCCCGAGGGTGTCCGTCCGGCCGCCGGGCCGTCGGAAACGGACGGGTCGCCGATACGCACCTGATTTTGTCGGGGGGACCGGGCACACTCTCGGGGGTGAGGCCGGACACTCCCACTCCGGCCCGCCGAGCCGAGGGGGGACCCGGGTCATGAGCGCGACGACGACCACGTCGGCCGTTGTGTCGACGCCGCCGGACCGCGCGGAGCTGGAGGCGCAGCTCGAGCGCTTCCGGGCCGAGCTGACCGGCTACAGCTACCGCATGCTCGGCTCCTCGTTCGAGGCCGAGGACGCGGTGCAGGAGACGATGATCAGAGCCTGGCGGGCCCTGGACAAGTTCGACGGGCGCTCCTCGCTGCGCTCGTGGGTGTATCGCATCGCCACGAACGTCTGCATCGACGCGCTCAACGGGCGCAAGCGCCGGGCGGTGCCGATGGACTTCGGGGGCCCGTCCGAGCCGAGGGCGGAGAACCTGCGCGAGCCGCTGCCGGACGACACGTGGCTCGAGCCGATGCCCGACGCGCGGGTCACGCCGTCGGGGTCGGACCCCGCGGAGACCGCGGTGGCCCGGGAGTCGATCCGCCTGGCGTTCGTGGCGGCGCTGCAGCACCTGCCGCCGAAGCAGCGGGTCGTGCTGATCCTGCGCGAGGTGCTGTGCTGGAAGGCGGCCGAGGTGGCCGAGCTGCTCGGCACGTCGGTGGCCTCCGTCAACAGCGCCCTGCAGCGGGCGCGGGCCACGCTCGACGACCGCGGGATCGGCGAGGCGGACGACGCGGCGGCCTCCCCGCCGTCCGAGGACCACGTGGAGCTGCTCGCCAAGTACGTGGCGGCGTTCGAGAGCTACGACATGCAGACGCTGGTGGCGCTGCTGCACGAGGACGCCGAGCAGAACATGCCGCCGCTCGAGCTCTGGCTCAAGGGCCGGGACGACATCCTCGCCTGGATGCTGGGCCCGGGGGCGGAGTGCCGCGGTTCGCGGATGCTGCCCACGTCCGCCAATGGCGCTCCGGCGTTCGGGCAGTACCGGCTGCACCCGGACGGCGTGCACCGGCCGTGGGGCCTGCAGGTGCTGCGGATCGAGGGCGACCGGATCGCCGGCATCAGCACGTTCCTCGACGCCAAGCTCTTCGAGTTCTTTGGGCTGCCGATGGAACTCCCGCCCGGTTCCTGAGCCGTTTCCTCGGCACCGACGAGAATTTCCGGGGCGCGGCGGGAAAAGGGCCGAGAACGCAGGGACGCACCGGACCCGGGAATCGGGTCCGGTGCGTCATCCCCGGTTGGACGCTGAGCTCAGCGCGTCACTTCTGCCAGATGCCCTGGACGTCGCCGGCGTCGCAGGAGGTGCTCTGCGGGGCGGCGTCGTTGGCGGCCTGGCCACCCAGGATGCCGAGGACGCTGAGGGCCGCGTCGACGTCCACGCCGCAGACGTTGACGTTCTTGAGGACCTCGGCGTCGTTCAGCGCGTTCACGGCGATGAGGCCGTTGGCGGACGAGCCGCCGTCGCTGATCACACCGACGTTCTTGATGTCCTTGTCGGACTCGTGGTGGCCGTGCCCCTTGTCACCGGCGAACGCGAGCGGGGACACCGCAACGAGGCTCGCAGCGACGCCGACGGTGACGATCCCAGCCTTCTTCAGCACAGTGCTTCTCCTGTTA
Organism: Pseudonocardia sp. NPDC049154; assembly: GCF_040648315.1. Classification (NCBI taxonomy): domain Bacteria; kingdom Bacillati; phylum Actinomycetota; class Actinomycetes; order Pseudonocardiales; family Pseudonocardiaceae; genus Pseudonocardia; species Pseudonocardia sp. NPDC049154. The sequence continues at coordinate 12,035 of NZ_JBEZDN010000142.1, read as the reverse complement.
CGTACGGGGATCCGGTTCGTGGACCCATCGTGTTTCAGCGTGTGACTTGGGGAGCCCCGCTGATGACGAAAAGCTATCCGGCCCCCGACCGATCTACCGAGCCATCTACCACCATCGTGTGTATGGCATTACTTTAGGTGAGGATATTGCTCTCTTCGGGCATGGTCGGCCGCCGATGTCAACCTCATCCATCCGAAGGCTGTCACTCTTTGCAGTGAATCATGACCCGTTCGGCCGCATATCCTTTGACCGTGTCACGCTTCGTGACGAGCGGTTCTCGACACGGGGATGAGGACACCACGATCGGGCACGGCTTCCGAATCCGAAACACGGCGCTTGGACCGGCGGAGGGGCCTCCGGTGCACGAAATGCGGTCACCGAGTGCGACCGAGGACACATCGGCGCGCCCACCTTTCGCACCTGGCGCCGTCTCGGCGATCGCGGCGCTGCTCGTCGCGGTCCTGCTGGTCGCGGCCGGGGGCTACGGCTACCACCGGGACGAGCTCTACTTCCTCGCCGCCGCCCGGCAACCGGCCTGGGGCTATGTGGACCAGGGCCCGCTCACGCCGTCGTTCGCGCGGCTGGCCACGGCGCTGGCCGGGGACTCCCTCGTGGGGCTGCGGGTACTGCCCGCCCTGTTCATGGGCCTGCTCGTGGTGGTCACCGCCCTGCTGGCCCGCGAGTTCGGCGGCCGTCGGGGCGCCCAGTCCCTGGCGGCCGGCTGCGTCGCGATCTCGGCGATCGTGCTGCAGACCGGCCACCTGCTCTCGACCACCACGTTCGACCTGCTCACGTGGGCGGTGGTCGCCTGGCTCGCGGTGCGGGCGTTGCCCACGGGCGGGGCGCGGTGGCTCCTCGTCGGGCTCGCCGCGGGCATCGGGCTGCAGAACAAGATGCTCGTGGCCTTCCTGCTGTTCGGCCTCCTCGTCGGCCTGGTGGTGGCGGGCCCGCGGCGGCCGCTGCGTGATCCGTGGTTCTGGGGAGCGGGCCTGCTCGCCCTCGCGCTGTGGACCCCGTACCTCGTCTGGCAGACGCTGCACGGGTGGCCGCAGCTGGCGCTGTCGGAATCGATCGCGGCGGGTGGGTCGACCTCGAGCGAGCCGTGGTGGCTCGGCATCCCCTTCCACGTGGTGCTGGTCTCACCGCTGCTGGTGCCGGTGTGGGTGGCCGGGCTGGTGGCGCTCTGGCGCAGCCGGCGGTACCGGCTCCTCCCCGTCGCCTACGCGGTGCTGGCGGTGCTCGTCATGGCTACCGGCGGCAAGCCCTACTACCTCTGCGGGCTCTACCCCCGTGCTGCTGGCCGCGGGCGCGGCCCCGGTCCTGCGCTGGGCGCGGGCCGGGCGCGCGCGGGCCGGCCTGCTCGGCGGTGCCCTCGCGCTGAGCGCGCTGACGAACGCCGTGCTGATGCTGCCCGTCGTGCCGGTCACCGAGCTGAAGGACACCCCCGTCACGGTGGTGGCCGACGTCGGCGAGACGGTGGGGTGGCCGGAGCTCGCCGCGACGGTCTCCGCGGTGGTTGCCGCGCAACCACCCGGGACCGTGGTGCTGACGGGCAACTACGGCGAGGCCGGAGCGGTGCAGCGGTTCGCGCCGGGGATCCCGGTGGTCAGCGGGCACAACTCGTACGCCGACCGGGGGCCGCCGCCCGACGACGCCCCCGTCGTCGTCGCCGTCGGCTACGGGCCTGCGGCCCTGCGGCAGTGGTTCGCCTCGGTGGAGCCGGCCGCGGTGATCGACAACGGCGTGGGCCTCGACAACCAGGAGCAGGGCCGCACCGTGTGGGTGTGCCGGGACCCGGTGGCGAGCTGGACCGCGCGGTGGCCGCGGATCCGGCACGTCGGCTGATCAGGCCCTGCTGACCCGGCCGCGCGGCTTCCACACGGACAGCACCGTGGCCACGATCAGCAGGGTGACCGACACGGTCGGCGGCATGAACAGTCGCGGGACCTCGACCGCGTCGGGCAGGCCCGCGGCGAGGGCCCGGCCGTGCCGCCCGGCGTCCTCCAGCCCGGGCCGCAGCAGCACCACGATCAGCGTCACGAGCAGCAGGTTCATCGCCAGCTTGATCGCGACCCACCAGTGCCGGACCAGCCCCCAGCGCGAGACGAGGCCCAGCACGGTCCCGCTGACCAGGCTCAGCAGCGCCACGGTGAGCAGGGGCCAGAACAGCAGCGGGAGCACCTGATGGCAGGCCGCGGTCCACGACGCGTCGAGCATCGGCACGAAGACCAGGACCGCGAGGGCGACGTCGAGCCCGATCCAGACCGCCGTCGCCACGATGTGCACGACGAGCAGGCCGAGGCGCACCCGGCGCGGCACGGGCAGGCGGATCGGGTCGCGCCCGGCGCGCGGGCGGGCGGTCACGCTCGTCATGTCCCCTCCTCGGTGCGGTGTTCCGAGGGTCGCAGCCCAGGGGCCGTGGGCGAATCAGGCCACGGCGGGCACGGGCCGTACCGCGCCCGGCGCTGGCCGACGCACCCGGCGTACTCCCGGCGCGGTACGGGCGGCCGCCGGCCAGGGGCCGGACTCCTACGTCGCCTGGACGTCGTCGGACCCGGACCCGGATCCCGAAGGGCCGGCCGAGGCACTCGAGCGCCGGTCCGGCGCGTCGGCGGCCCTCGTCGCCCGACGGGCCCGCCAGTTCTCGACCTTCCGCCGGGCCAGCCCGTGGGCCTCGACGATCAGTTCGTCGAGCAGCCCGACGGTCCGCGCGCCCGGGTTGAGCACGCAGATCCAGTGCTGCGACGCGTAGATCGGGTGCGGCAGGAACACGTCGAGGGTGGTGAGGTCCGTGCCGAGGTCGAGCTGCCCGAAGCGGGCCCGCGACACCCCGACGTCGAGCCGGTACACGCCGGGGCGGTCCAGGTCCGAGACGTCGTCGTAGCGGCCGCCGGTCACGATCGTGACGAAGGGCTGCTTCCGCTCGTCGGGCAGGTCGCCCTCGGGGTCGTGGACGAAGAACAGGTCGCCGGCGGCCTCGAGCACCACCGCCCCGGGGCAGGTCGTGAGGATCGTTCGGCTCAGCTCGTCGATAATCATGCCTTCGACCGTGGCACTGAAGTGCTCGTTGAGACTCAGCCGAAACGATCGGACGAGGATCGGCGGGCCCGGCAGACTGGGGCCTCCAACCCTGCTTCACCCGGGACGACGACCCTGACTGGCTCGACGTCGTGTGGGAGCAGTGCCGGGTCCGCTTCGCCACCCGCGTCCACGGGCCCTGTCGCGTCCTCCGGGGCGGCGGCTGGTTCGCGGACCGGACGTCACCCGGCCACCTCGAACGGCGGCCAGGTGAGCCCGCTCGGAGGTCAGGATCCGTGGGCGCCGATCGGCGCGGACCGCGCCGCCTGCTTCCAGTCGTTCCGCCGGAGCTGATCCTCCAGCTCCTCCAGGCTCCGGCCACGCGTCTCCGGCGCGCACCGCTGCACGAACAGGAGCGAGCCGACGTTGATGACCGCGAAGAGCCCGAAGGTGGCGCTGGCTCCCAGCGCCGCGACCAGCGGCGGGAAAGCGAAGGAGATCGCCGCGTTGACCGTCCAGAGGACGAACACCGCGATCCCCATGGCGAACCCCCGGATCGTCATCGGGAAGATCTCCGACAGCAGGAGCCAGACCAGCGTGCCGATGAACGTCTGGACGAAGAAGACGACGATCAGCATCGCGGCGAGGATCAGGTAGCTGCGGCCGGTGGACTCGGGCAGCAGGAACGACAGCCCCAGCACCGCGTGCCCGGCGGCGACGCCGCTGAATCCGGTGAGCAACAGTGGCCTGCGGTTGATGTAGCCGAGCAGCACGATCCCGAGGACGGTGCCGATGATCGCCACGACGCCCACCGTGATGGTCAGGACCAGCGACGCACTGGCGCCGAGGCCCGTCGATTCGAGGATCGTGGGTGCGTAGTAGTTCACCGTGTTGATGCCCGTCGCCTGCTGCACGGTGGCGAGTCCGCAGCCGATCCAGAGGATCCGCCGCATCCAGGGGAACGCCCGCAGGTCGCGCATCGCCGCGCCCTTGTCCTCGGCGAGGTCCCGCTTCGCGTGCTCCGCGATGACGTTGTACTCCTCGGCGGCCTCGGCCTCTCCCCTGCTCAACGCGAGGACGCGCTTGGTGTCCTCGAGCCGGCCGCGCACGGCGTACCACCGCGGGGAGTCCGGCAGGAAGAACATGCCCACGAAGAGGGCGACGGCCGGGACGATCGCGACGGCGAGCATCCAGCGCCACACGTGCGGGTCCTTGATCAGCGCGTCGAGCAGAGCGTTCATCGCGAAGGCCAGGAACTGCCCGGTGACGATCATCAGCTCGTTGATCGTCACCATCCGCCCGCGGCGGTCGGCCGGAGCCATCTCGGCCAGGTAGAGGGGGCACGTCGTGGCCGCCGCTCCGACCCCGAAGCCCAGCAGGATGCGACCGGTCGTCATGACCGCGACGGTCGGCGCCACGGAACAGACGATCGCGCCGACGAGGAACAGCCCGGCACAGACGAGCAGGCTGCCCTTGCGACCGAGCTTGTCCGAGAGCCGGCCGCCCAGCAGCGCGCCGAACGCGGCCCCCGGGAAGAGCAGCGAGCTGACGACCAATGCCTCGGTGAAGGCGGTGAGCTGCAGGTCCGTCTTCATGTAGAGCAGGGCCCCGGAGATCACGCCGGTGTCGTAGCCGAAGAGCAGGCCGCCGAGCGTGGAGATCACCGTCAGCTTTATCAGGAACCTATTGTGCGACTTCGACGATGTGGCCGATCGATTCGCCGTCATTGGCGCCTCTTCTCCTCGACTTTCCTCAGTCACACGAATGTGGGCTGAGCGTGCCAGGACCCCCGACAGCGGTCTGACCAGCAGGTTAAGCAGTGACTGTGGCCTGCGCAACCGGGACGATACGTTCTGGAACGAACAATTCCTGTCGCTTTTCGAACACGAGCGCGAGAATGTGTCGGCATCGGACGGTCAACTGCACCCGACCACGTCGAGCGACACTTCTGCCGCCCGCAGCGCCGCTGCGACGGCCGCCGGCGGGGGCCGGTCCGTCACCACCCGGCAGAGAGCTGCCGGCCCCGTGACGAGAGCGGGCGCGGAGGCCGTGAACACGTCGGCCGTGGCGACGAGGACGACCTCGTCGGCGATGCCCGCCAGCTTCCGCTGCACGCTCGCCTCGGCCGGCGAGTGCGCGTAGGCGCCGCGGGCGTCGACGGCGGAGGGCGAGAAGAAGAACGTGCGTGCCCGGAGCCGGTCGAGGGCGGCCTCGGTGGACGGACCGACCAGGGCGAGCCGGTTCCCGAGCAGCTCCCCGCCGAGGGACACCGTGCGCCAGGCGTGCAGCCGGTCGGCCATGTGGGTCAGCACCGGCATCGAGTGCGTGATGAGCGAGCCACGAAAGGTCGGGCGGAGCGCACGGACGAGCGCGTAGGCGGTCGGTCCGGCGTCGACGGCGATCGTGTCCCGGTCGCCGACCGACGCGGCGGCGCGCTCCGCGACGCGCTCGCGGCCCGCGGAGTTGCCGTCGTCCGGGAAGGCCGGGGTGTGCAGTTCCCCGGGCGTGAGGGCCGCACCGCCGTGCACCATCCGCACCTGCCCGGCGGACTCGAGCGCGTGCAGGTCCCGGCGCACCGTCATCGGCGAGACCCCGAGCTCCCGCGCCAGGTCCGCGACCGAGAGGAAGCCCACGGAGCGCAGCTCGGTCACGATCCAGGACCGGCGCTCGGCCCCCTCGTGACGCAACCCCGGATCACTCATGGACCCGTACCGGTCCGGTGCTCGACCGGACGATCAGCTCCGCCGGGAGCAGCAGCGGTTCGACGGGGGCCGATCGACCGGCGACCAGGTCGAGCAGCATCCGCACGGCGGCCCGGCCGGACTCCGCCGCGGGCAGCCGCACCGTCGTGAGCCGGGGGGAGACCATCTCGGCGAGCGAGGTGTCGTCGACCCCGACGACGCTCAGGTCGTCCGGCACCCGCAGTCCGCGGTCCACCAGCCGGTTGAGCACGCCGACGGCCACCTCGTCGTTGTAGGCGACGACGGCCGTCGCGGGGGTCGCGAGGACCAGGTCCGCCGCTCGGATCCCGTCGGAGAAGCGGGCGTTGAAGGGACCGAGCTCACGAGGCTGCACTCCCAGGCGCAGGCAGGCCCCGCGGTAGCCACGCAGGCGCATGTCGTTCGCGAACCCGTCCGGCCCGGCGAGGTACGCGATCTCGCGGTGGCCGAGCGCGACCAGGTGCTCGACGGCGTGCCCGACGGCCTCGGAGGCGTCCGTGACGACACAGGGCAGCGCGTCGAGGATCCGGTTGGACAGGACGAGCGGGGTCGGCGCGAGGGCGCGCAGCGCGTCGTCGGGCATCAGGGGCGAGACGAGCATCAACCCGTCGACCTGCGGGGACATCGCCTGCGCCCACTGCTCCTCGTCCCGGGCCCGCTCGTCCGAGCCGGAGACGAACAGGGCGTAGCCGTCCCGTGCGGCCTCCTGCTGTACCGCCTTGGTCACGACGGCGGAGAACGAGTTCGCGATGTCCGGCACGACGATCCCGAGGTTCCCGGTGCGTCCCCGGGCGAGCGAGCGGGCGACCGGATGCGGGCTGTAGCGCAGCTCGTCCGCGACGGCCAGGACCCGGCGTCGGGTCTCGAGGGCCACGGTGTCCGGCCGGGTGAAGACACGCGACACCGTTGCGGGCGAGACCCCGGCCCGCGCGGCGACGGCACGGATCGACACGCGTCTCCTCCTCGCTGTCGGCTGACCGCATCCAGGATGAAACCGGTTTCAGAAACAGTCAAGTCGCAGAGCGGGTGCTTGTCGCGCCACAGCCGTGGCGCCACGCTCTGCAGGACGGGTGGTGGCGGATGGTGGAGGACGCGACGCAGGCCCTGCGGCGCTTCGGTGGTGAGCTGACGCGCCGCGTCCGTGAGCGTGGCCGATCGGCCCTGTTCCGGGCCGGGCGGATCACCGGCGCCTCGGTCGCGGCGTTCCTCGTGGCCCAACTGCTCGGCCTGCGGTACCCGCCGCCGCTGATCGCCGCGCTCACCGCGGTGCTCGTCGTGCAGGCGACGCTGGCGAGCACGCTGGTCAACGGCGTGCAGCGGGTGCTCAGCGTGGTGTCCGGGGTGGCGCTCGCGGTGCTGTTCGTGTCCTTCGTGGGGCTGACGTGGTGGAGCCTCGGGGCACTCGTCGCGACGTCGATCGTCGTCGGGCAGATCCTTCGGCTGGGCCCGCACCTGGTGGAGGTGCCGATCAGCGCGATGCTCGTGCTCGGCGTCGGCTTCGCGGCGGGCGCGGAGGTGACCGGCGCCGGGCGGGCCCTGGAGACGCTGATCGGCGCGGCGGTGGGGGTGTCGGTGAATGTCGTCTTCCCGCCCGCCGTGCAGACCCGCAACGCCGGGCTCGCGATCGAGCGGTTCGCGAACGGTATCGCCGACCTGCTCGAAGAGGCGGCGGCGAAGCTGGCCGCGGGTCCCGTCGACGCCGAGACGACGGCCCGCTGGCTCGACGACGCGCGCCGTCTCAACCGGCACGCCCCACAGGTGGACCGCGCGCTGGCCCACGCCGAGGAGAGCCGCCGGCTCAACGTCCGCGCGCTCGGCACCCGGCGGCTCGGCTCGTCGCCACGGGAGGCGGTGGACACCCTCGAGCACGCCTCGGTGTCCGTGCGCACCCTCTTCCGGGCGGTGCACGACGCGACGCGGGAGCACACCGGTGTCCGCGAGGACGTCGCCTACACCGAGGAGGTCCGACTGGCCACGTCGGCCCTGATGGACGCCCTCGCCGCCGTCGCCAGGAGCTACGGGCTCCTCACCCGGCGCGGAATCGAATCCCGGGCCGCCCCGGACGACACCGCTCTGCACGACGCCCTCGACGCACTCGGCAAGCGCCGGACCGAGGCGGCGGACCTGCTGCTGACGGATCCGCGGGGCCGGGACGTGCTGTGGGGGCTCAACACCGCGCTGCTGACGACGGTCGACCGAGTGCTGCAGGAGATCGCGCCCGCCGGCTGACCGGAGCAGCACACCCGGCGGGGCCGGGGAGAAGGTGTGGCCAGGGGCGGGGTCGAACCGCCGACCTTCCGCTTTTCAGGCGGACGCTCGTACCAACTGAGCTACCTGGCCCTGGCTCCGAGGGAACCGGATGGTGAAGCGACCCAGACGGGACTCGAACCCGCGACCTTCGCCGTGACAGGGCGACGCGCTAACCAACTGCGCCACTGGGCCTTGCTGTATGGACTTACCGTACCCCCAACGGGATTCGAACCCGCGCTGCCGCCTTGAAAGGGCGGAGTCCTAGGCCGCTAGACGATGGGGGCTCGGATCACCGCTGGTGTTCCTCGACCTCCAACGGCTGTCCGTTGGGAGCGAGGAAACTATATGACACGCCCTCGCGCCGCCCAACATCGCCCCCCTCTTACCGCGTTCCCGCAGGTCACAGCCTGTGCGGCAGCACCGATCGGGGCCGTTCGGGCCGGTCGGCGCCGCATGTGACCTGCGGTACACCTTCAGCGGCAGACCGGCGGCGGCAGGTCGGGGTTGCCGGAGACCAGGCCGAGCATGTCCAGCAGCAGCCGGAGATCGTCCGGATCCTGCGAGTTCTCCGCGACCACGAGCCGGGCGCGGTGCACCTCGTCGTCGGAGACCCGGTAGGCGTCGGCCGCGGTGCGCGGGCCCGGGATCGACCCCGTGGTCCGGTCCTCCCCGCCGGCGACCCCGTTCGAGAGCCCGTTGACAGAACTGCCTCGCACGCTGTCGATCCCGCTCAACGACGTCTCCTCTTCGGTCGCGACCCCTGGCGACCCGGGGTGGCCCGCGGGCGGAGACGGGCACGGCGGAACGCACGACCGCCGATCCCCCGACCGACGCCGCGCCCCGTGACCGGCGTACACCCTGCGGCCACCCCCGTGGCCGTGGCCGGAACGTTACCCATCCGAGACCGGCATCGCATGCCCCTTCCCGGGTGAGCACGACGACGGTGGGTCACACGATCGCCACGGTGCGAACACCGGTGTGTCCGGACCCACGTACCCCCTCGGGGTATGCTTGTCCCGAGAGCGACACCACGGGCGACCCAGGGAGGAACGCGATGCCCGGTTACTCCGACGCCCGCGAGGCCCATCTGCGGCGGCTGCGCCGCATCGAGGGCCAGATCCGCGGCCTGCAGCGCATGGTGGACGACGACGTGTACTGCATCGACGTGCTCACCCAGGTCTCCGCGGCGACCCGGGCGCTGCAGTCCTTCGCTCTCGAGCTGCTCTCCGAGCACATGGCGGGGTGCGTCGTCGACGCGGCCCGCAACGATCCGGAGGAGGGCGCGGCGAAGGTGAAGGAAGCCGCCGACGCCATCGCCCGGCTCGTCAAGTCCTGACCACCGGCTGTCCGATCCGCACGAGAGGCTCCCCAACCCATGAGCGTCGAGACCCCGTTCCGCACCACCGTCACGGTCGTCGGCATGACCTGCGGGCACTGCACCAGCTCGGTGCAGGAGGAGGTCGGCGAGGTCGCCGGCGTCCGCTCGGTCGAGGTCGACCTGGCCAGCGGCGCCGTCACCGTCACCGCCGACCGCGAGATCGGCCGGACGGAGATCGAGGCCGCGGTCGTCGAGGCCGGCTACTCCCTGGCCTGACCCCGCTCCACCGGGCGGCACCCCTGATCGGGGTGCCGTTCGTGCGTCCGGGTGACATGGCGCCGCTACGCTCCCCGCATGGCCGGCTTCCGGGAACGACGCCCGTCGCGCCACGGCGCGCCCGCCCGCAGGGCCGCCGAGCCCGAGCTGGAGCAGCACGACCCCGAGCTCGACTCCTACCTGGCTGCCCTCGCCCCGGACGCCGAGCCGGGCGCTACCGAGACCACCGGCCGGTTCGGGAGCGCCCAGGTCTTCCAGCTGCGGCTGCCGGCGCTGCGCATCGAGCAGCTCCGGCGGGTGGCCGAGGAGCGGGGGACCTCCCCCGGCGCGCTGGCCACCGAGTGGGTGCTCGAGCGGCTCGAGCAGCAGGACGCCCCCACCGGGCCGATGCCCGTCACCGCGGCCGAGGCGGGCCGGCGGGCGCAGCTGCGGCTCCGCCGCCGGCGCTAGCCGTGTTGAAGAAGTCACTGATCGATGGGCTTCGTGATCCAGATTGTGGCTGGCAAGGCGCCGCCCCGGCCTCGTACCGGGCGTACTCGGCCGCGGGCGGCAACGCCGCCAGGCGCGATCTGGGCGCGAAGACCGCGATCAGGGACTTCTTCAACACGGCCTAGCCTAGAGCTGCCCCCTCCCCGCCCGTCGCTCGGCGCGGCCACGCAACGGGGGACCGGCAGGCCCTCACCGCGGCGCCGAGACCAGCACCTTCGCCGCGTCGCCCACCGCGAGGCACGGGCTGCCGGTGAGCCGCGTCGGGTCGACGGCCGCGGCCAGCGCCCGGTAACCCGCCGCCGAGAGGTGCAGCCCGTCGCCGGCGTCGAAGGCCGGCGCGAGCCGGGCCGGATCGGCCGGGTCGGCCACCGCGGCGGCGAAGTCGAACACCCCGTCGGCGTGCGCCGGGCCCTCCGTGCGGATCCACCGGTTGACCGCCTCGCGCTGCACCACGGCGAAGGGTGTGCCGTGCGCGCCCGCGGTCGAGGGCGTGATCGTGGTGAGGAAGACCCGACGGCCGTCCGCCCGGACCCGGTCGGCGTAGTCGACCAGCCCGGAGACGATCTCCCCGGCGTCCCGGCCCGCGGCGAGGTCGTTGGTCCCGATGTGCAGGACGACGTCCGCGGCGCCCGGCACCGAGGCGACGTCGGCGGCGTAGCGGGCGGCCGGGGCCTCGCCGGTCCCACCGCCGAGCAGCTGGTTCGCCGAGATCCCGGCGTTGAGCACGGGCATGGCGAGCCCGCCGGTGAGCCGCCCGGCCAGCGCGTCGGACCAACGGTCGTTGCCGTCGGGGTCGCTTCCGACGCCGTCCGTGATCGAGTCCCCGACCAGGACGACGGCGTTCTCGGCGCGCGGCGCCAGGACGTCGACGCCGGTGAGCACGAACCAGGACGAGACCGCCCGGACGAACGGGCCGGGGTCGGCCGAGTCGGCCACGTCGCCCGGCGCGGAGACGTACGAGGTCTGCAGCGCGACGGGGTGCACGGTGACCCGGTCCGGCTCCTCCGGCAGGTACAGGCTGATGGCGAGCGGAGTGCCGCGCTGGGCGACGAACGCCAGCGGGTCGCCGGCCAGCTCCTCCCCGGGCGGCACGACCACCGCCGGCGCGCCGGAGAACAGGACCGGCCGCGCGGTGCCGGGCACGAGCGCGGCACCCGGGCCGGCCTCGGCCACCGACGCGGAGTCGATGCGCAGGGGCCGCGTGCCGAACCGGTTGGAGACGCGGATGCGCAGCTCGGAACCGGTGGCCTGCGGGCGCACCAGCATCCGCACCGTCCGACCGCCCAGGTCGACGGCCTGACCCGCCTGCGGGCTGGTCCGCCACGCCGCGACCCAGGCGGGTCCGCACGGCGCCGGCGAGGGGCCGTCCTCGGCGCCGGACGCACCCGTCGACCCGAGCGGCAGCAGCGCGACGGCCAGGCCGAGCACGGCCGCGGCGGCCACCAGGCCCGCCACGACTCCCCGGCCACCTCGCAACCGGTGCAGAGCGTCCACCCACACCCCTTCGCCGACCACGGATCACCCGACCGGGGCGTCCCGGCGGGGTGCGATCCTCACCCGAACGAACGATTCGCTCGCCGCTCGGCCTATCGGCCATCCGAGTGGTGACGTTACGTCGACCACTCATGACGGTCCGTCGCCTCACCGAAGGGGCAGTTCGGCGCCCGCGGAGGCCCGGTTCGGCCTAGGGTCAGGGGCCGGAAGCGCGAGGACGTTCGAGGTCAGGAGGCCGGTGTGGGCGCGTACGAGGACGTTTTCCGGGCCAGCGTGGAGGACCGGGAGGGGTTCTGGTTGCGGGCGGCGGAGGCGCTCGACTGGCACAAGGCGCCGACGAAGGCCCTGGACGAGGAGAACCCGCCGTTCTACCGCTGGTTCCCCGACGGGGAGATCAACGTGGCGCACAACGCGCTGGACCGGCACGTCGCTGCCGGTCGGGGTGAGCAGGCGGCGTTGATCTACGACTC
>NZ_JBEZDN010000141.1:0-20166 GCF_040648315.1 Pseudonocardia sp. NPDC049154 | reverse complement strand
GCGCCGCCGCCGGGCTCTCACCGATCGACTACGAGCACGCCGCCCTCACTCGAGACGCGGCATAGAGAACCCTCCACGATTTCGGGGGAACCACACCTGCGGGCTGATCGATACTTGAGATAAGGCCGGGAATCCCATCTAGTAGGAGCCCGAGACGCCGCCCGGCGCGGCGAGACGGGACTGTCGGTGCCGACGGCTAACCTCCGCCCGTGCGTGATCACTCCTCGACCATCCCGGCTGCCGCGGGACGGGAGAGAGTCGAGGGAGCTGTCATAACTCCGGACCAGCCCCAGACCCAGACCCGGGCGAGGCGACGGGGGAGCGGACCGCACTCGGACTCCGAGCCGACGGGCCCGATTCCGGGCGGCTCGCGCTCGCCGACGAGATCCCGTTGACCGCCGAGGAGGCCGGCTACGTCGCGGCGTCCCGGGCGGCGAACACGCTGCGCGGCTACCGCAGCGACTGGACCGACTTCAGCACCTGGTGCAGCACCCGTAACCTGGCCCCGCTGCCGGCCGGGCCGGTCGCCCTGTCCGGGTACCTCACGGACCTGGTCGGGCGCGGGCACGCCGTCGGCACGCTCTCGCGGCGGTTGTCGGCGATCCGTTTCGCCCATCAGCTCGCCGACCACCCCGACCCCGCGGCCGGGGCGCGGGTGTCGGCGGTGTGGGACGGGATCCGCCGCACCCACGGCGCCCGCCCGAGCAGGCCGTCCCGCTGATGCCGCCCGACCTGTTCGACGTGGTCGCCGCCTGCCCCGACCAGCGGATCTTCCGTACCCGGCCCCCCGAGCAGGACCTGGCCGGGCTGCGTGACCGGGCGCTGCTACTGGTCGGGTTCTTCGCCGCGCTGCGCCGCAGCGAGCTCGCCGCCCTGGCCGTCGAACATGTCTCCGAGCACCCGCGCGGGCTGGTCCTCGAGCTGCCGCGGTCGAAGACCAACCAGACCGGCGCGTGGCCGAGCTCGTCGTCCTGCCCCGCGCGAACCGCCCGGAACGCTGCCCGGTCACCGGGCTGCACGCCTGGCTCGACGCCACCGCCATCACCGCGGGGCCGGTGCTGCGCAAGGTCACCAAGGCCAACCGCCCGACCGGACGCGGGCTGCACGCGGAGTCGGTGAACGTGCTGGTGCAGAACGCGATCGCCCGCGCCGGCATCGGCGGCGGGCCGTGGTCGGCGCATTCGCTGCGGGCCGGATTCGTCACCTACGCCCACCTGCGCGGCGCCTCGGACCGGGCCATCGCGCACCAGACCCGGCACCGCTCGCTGGCCTCGGTGGGGACGTATGTGCGGATCCACCAGGCCTGGGAGGACAACGCCGCCACCATGCTCGGCCTCTGACACTGACGGCCTGGCTGTGGCCGAGACCCTGACGTTAGGACGAACATCCAGTTGAACGCTGACGTGAAGTCAGCATCCGTGGGCGGGTTTCATCGGCCCAGGCGACCGCGAAGTTAGTTTAGCTCCGCGCCGGCTTCGAGGATGTCGCCGCCGCGGTCGGCGTAGCGCTGCTCGCCGGCAGGTCCGGGATGTTGATCCCGTCCTTCGCCTCCAATCCGTGCGAGACCTCGGCGATCACGCCCTGGTCGTCGTAGAACGCTCGCCGCCGCGCTGCGCGGGGTCACCGGACTTGAAGATGCCCGAGCCGGCGAACCCGCCCTCGGCGCCGAGCTGCATCATCATCGCATTAGCCGAGATCACGATCCCGCCCGCGGTGAACAGCGTGCCCGGCAGCTTGCCGGCCTTCGCGATCTCGGCCACCAGCTGCACCGACGCCCACAGCTCCTTATGAGCAACGATCTGCCGCTGTGTGGCAACTCGACTGGCCGGTGATCGTCCGCGCCGTCCTCGATCATGCGGTGATGAGCGGACCGGGCCCGCAGGCAACGAAGAGCCCTTACCCGAGACGATCAGCGATGGTCGCGGCCGACGCGGCACCCGGGACGAGGCCTGCGCGAGCGGTGGCGAGTGCAAGAGCCACCCTTCCGGTGATCTTCTCGGCGTCGTCGGCCCAGCGCAGCGGCTGCTCGGCCTCTGGAATCGCGTAGCAAGTCACGAGCAGGTCGGAGAGCTCGTGGAGGAGTTCCCCGATCACGTGCGCGCGAGTCTCGGCGCGGGCGGGCTTCACGGACGGCCTCTCTCCTGGATCGGTGTTGCGGGGTCACGAGGTGGGCGATCAGGCCCAGATCAAGTCGTCGACAAGACCGCAGGCGGTGGCCTCGTCGTGGGTGAAGAGCTCTCCGGGATCCTCACGAAGTGCTTGCAGGACGACGAGCGCGGCGAGATGGCGTTCGTCGGGGTTCCGTAGCAGGCGAGCCCGCGACGAAGCGGTCGGACCGACGAATGCGAGTGGCACGGCAGTGTCGCTGCAGCGTCCCGCGCTGACGGTCCACACCGCGCCATCGCGGTCGAGTCTGCGAGCGCGCAATGCCCCCGGCGAATGATGGGGGTCGACACGGCAGTCGAGTCCGGCCCGGCGGACGATCTTGGCGACGAACTCGAGGTCGACCGGTGCGGAGGTGTCCGAGCTTGTCGGCTCGTCATCGTGCTGGTCGCGGCCGGTGCCGAAGAGGTTCGGGTGGGTCATGGCTGAATGGCTGTCGACGTCGGGAGCGGGTCGGCGTGGATGTGGTCAGCCGGCACGCCGGCGGCGAGAAGCTGGCGGGTGGCCGTTTTCTGCATACGCGGCGGGCCGCAGACGACGACGTCGTGGTTCCGCCAGGTCCGCTGCCGCAGAGCCGTTCCGACGACCGAGCTGGGCCGGTCGTCGTCGGTCGCGGGGATGACGGGGGTGAGGGTCAGCCAGGAGCGGCGCCGGGCGCCGGGTGCCGCGGCGAGCAGGGCGCGCATTTCGGTCTCGTCGCGTGCGCCGACGTACAGATGTGTTCGTGGGGGGTCGTCCCGGGTGTCGAGGGCGGCGAGCAGGGCGCTCAAGGGGGCGATCCCGGTTCCGGAGGCGAGCAGGAGCAGGTCGCGGCTGGTGCCGACGACGTCGGGAAGCCGCCCCAGGGGTGGGCCGAGGCGCCAGGTGTCTCCGGTCCGGGTCTGCGCGACCAGGGCCGGGCTGACCAGGCCGTGGCGGAGCGCGCGCACGCAGAACCGCAAGACCCCGTCGGGACGGGCGGGTTCGGTGGGGGACAAGTAGCGCCACAGCCCGGGACGTTGGGGGATCTCGACGCTGAGGTACTGGCCGGGTCGGTAAGGGAGCGGCTCGAGTGTCTGCACGACGATGCAGGCCAGGTCGGTCGCGGGGCGGCGGTGTTCGACGACGCGACCGAGCCACAGCGCCGGGCCACGCTCGGCCGCGGCCGCGGTGAGCATCTCGTGGGTGGCTGCGGCGTAGGCCTTGGCCCAGGCGGCCGCGGTCGGCGGGGTCCAGGTCGGGCCGTGGATGTGGGCGAGTGCGTCGAGCAGTGCGTGTCCGGCTGTCTCGTAGTGGGCGGCGGTGATGCCGTGTTTGCGGTGGTCGCGGCCGAGGTCGGCGAGCCGGCGGACGAGCTCGTCGCGATCGTCGAGGCGTTGGAGTAGCCAGATCAGGGTGTCGGTGAGGGGGGCTCGTCGGCCGTTGGGGTCGAGCGGGAACAGGGTGCGCAGTCCGGGGGCCTGCGCGAGCAGGGCCGTGTAGAACTGGTCGGCCAGTTCCGCGGTCTTGTGCTCGACGCGGGGTCGGCTTTGCCTCACCAGGTTGAGCAGGGCAGGGTCCAGTGCGTGGATGCCGCGGGCTCGTCGTGGCCGCGGGCTGCGTCCGCTGCGGTTGCCGAGCTTGTTCGGGGTCGTGGTCTCGTCCTGCGCCTGGGTTGTTGGGGAGCTCGTGCGACTGGTGGGGCGCTGCATCAGCGCCTGCCGGGGTAGGCGGGGGTGCCGATGGCGGCGCGTCGACACGTGGCGAGTTGCTCGGCGAGGCGCGCCAGTACTGTGCTCGCTCCGGCCTCGATGCCGTACTCGGCGTGGATGGCCTGGTCGGCTGCGTGTCCGGCGGCTTGGACGACGTGGTTCGGGTCGACGGGCGCGCGCAGCCTCGCCGCGCGTAGCAGCAGGGAGTAGGTCCAGAAATGCGCTGTCCCGGTGCCGGGTCCGGTGTGGGAGCTGAGCTCGGGGATCAAGGTGAGTTCCGGGCTGGCCGGGACGTGGATGGTGATGGCGGCGAGGGCGATGGCTTCGGCCTGCCCCCGTTCCGCGTGGTGGGGGAGGCGCAGCCGCAGCAGGGCGGGAACGACGGTCATCTCACGATGTCCAGTCGGCCGAGATCCGGATTGAGCGGTTGCTATGGGTGGCTGTCGGCAGCGCGCGAGCCATCTCCTGGGCGGGGACGACGAGGACCGGGCAGCGGGCCTGCCGGGTACAGCGGCGGACCGTGGGGGAGCCGGCCCAGCGCCCCGGGCGGCTGCCACCGAGGACGAGCAGGTCCGTGTCGAGGTGCGCGAGGCGGAGCAGCCGGTACCCGGGTTCGCCTTCGACGACCACTGTCCGCAGGTCGACCTCGGAGGGGGGACCGCCCATGGCGTCGACGAAGGCTTGTGTGATCAGGCGCAGGCAGTCGGCGACCCCAGGCTTGTGGGCTGTGGCCAGCGTGGACTCGAGGTTGTGCCCGCTCTCCCAAACATGGACGGCGTAGAGCATGGCGTCGCGCTCCCGCGCGGAATCGACGGCGACCCGCAACGCCTGCAGGTTGGTCAGCGTCCCGGTGACGCCGACGATCACCCGGTTTCGGGCAGAGCTCACCACTGGTTCCTTCCGCTTTCGTGCGCTGACACGGCGCCCCTGAGGTGCAGCGCTCTGGACCTCGAGTGGGCAAGCGGGAGCCGGCAAAGGACTGAGGAGGACGCCCGGATGCCCCGTCCAGGGACCTCCCGGACGAGGTCCACGATGCCGCGGAACCGATGTCCTGGCAGGGGCGCTGACGCACCAACAACGACCGCATGAACCTGCCGGGCACCGGCAAGATGCCATCTCGCGCGTCCGGGTGCTCGGCCCTGAAGGGTGATCTTCTAGTCGGGTGGGGTCGGGGCGGGCAGGTCGCGCCGTGGCCAGCCGAGCAGCCGGGCGCCGAGGACGGCGGCGTGCACGGTGAACCGTTGCCCGGGGTCGGTCGGGTCGTAGCCGGTCAGCTCGGCGATCCGTTCGAGCCGATAGGTGACCGCGCGCACGGACAGGTGCAGCCGCCGCGCGGTCTCGGTGACCACACAGCCGGTGGCGAAGTAGGCATCGAGGGTGGTCAGGAGCGGGCCGGCGCCGCCGCGTGCTCGGGCCAGGGGGCTGACCACGGCGTGCACGAGGTCGGTGATGGCGGGCTGGTCGCGCAGCAGGACCCGGTAGATCAGCAGGTCCTCGGCGCGCACCACGGGCATATCGAGCTGCAGGCGCATGGCCATGCCCAGTGCTTCGCGGGCCTCCTCGTAGGACCGGGCGATGCCGTAGGAGCCGGGATAGGGCCGGCCGACGGTGATCCGCCACGGCCCGCCGCGCGGGGCACGGCGCAGCTCGGCGTGCATCAGCTCGCCCAGGCCACGGGCCGCGCTGGCGGAGGAAGTGGTTGACTCGGCCGTGCCGGTGGGGGTGGCCGGCGCGACGACGACGATGCTGCCGTCCTTGGTCGCGACCAGGACGTCACGGTCTCCGATGCCCTGTACGACAGCGCGTTCGAGGCTGCTCAGGGCGGCCTCGGCGTCGACGAGGCGGCCCGTGGGCGAGGCCAGGGCGACCTGGTGCGGCTGGGCCATGTCCAGTCCGAACGGCTCGGCCCGCTCGACGAGCGCCCCGATGTCGGCGTCACCGCGCAGTAGGTCCTCGATGAGCTCGCGGCGCAGGGTCTCCTCGCTGCGCATCATGTCCCGGCGGGCGGCGGTGTAGCCCTCGGCGAGGCTGGCCACCGCGCGGTCGACCGCACGCATGACGGCCTCGGCGGCGGTGGCGGTGGTGGCGCTGTCGGCGAACCGGATCACGGCCGGCAGCTCGCGCCACAGCCGCCACGCCGCGGACAGGTACAGCTGCACCGCGTTGCCGGCCGACACCCCGAGCTCGGCGGCACGCCGGCCGTTGAGCCCGACCGCGTCGAGTTCGGCCTTGTCCGGTCGGCGCCCGGTGGTGGCGGCCTCGACGAGCACGGACAGGAATCCGCCGAGCAGCTCGACGGGCACGCCGCCGGCGCCGCGGCCGGCCTCCTGCGCCACCCGCCGCAACCAGGCAGGGTCGGGAAGCTGGTCGGACAGCCGCGAGGCCTTGTCCGGGGGACGGGTCATTTCTCTTCTCTCCTTGCCGGGCCATCCGAGTGTGCTCAGCGCCCCGCGCCCGAAACTGCCGAGGTACAGCAATTCTGTATCCGGTGATTTGGGCGAGGACAGCTCCTGCGGCGGGCCGGCGCACCGGGCACCGTCGCAGTGAGGCCTCCTCAGCTGGTCGGCTCCGGCACGACATCGGGGTGGTGTGGTCGTTGTTGTGTTCTCGGTCCGGCGTTTGCCGGGCCGGAGGAGGTGCAGACGTGCATCCGTGCGAAGCAGGCCCGGCGGCGTTGATGGCGGCCGCGGCGAGGCTACGGTCGGCTCCGCCAGTGGGTGCCCACTGCAGGACGGACGTCCGCTCCGCGACGGCGCGGCTGCTGCAACAACTGGCTGTGGGCCTGGCCCACGACGACCCGGGCCTGCCGCCCTATGTCCGTCGTGTCGCCCTCGCGCTGGCGACGCAGGTGCTGGCAGCCGACCGCCGCGACGCCCGGCCCGAAACACAGGGCTTGAGCCCCGCATCGGACGTGCCACTGCCGCGGTCGTCGCCCTGGCACAGGTCGGTCACCACGCCCGCAGCACTCGGGCGGGTGCGGTGACCAGCAGCGTCGAGGCCGTCGAGGTGGCGTCGCGGGCCACCTCGGCTGGATCCGGCGCGAGCGTGAGGCGTCGTACCGGTGCCCGGCCCGAAACCCGTACCGGCGCACCCGGGCCCGCGTCGGTCACCGTCAAGGTGACCGCCGCGGACGCGGAGTCGATGCCGCGGAGCATTCCACGCCTGGTGCGATGGGCCCACCGAGAGCACGCCCGCGTGAGCGGCAGCACCGAGCAGGCGGGCGTCCCGGTGACCGTGGACCTGTCCGCGCTGCCGGTACTTGGCCCGGCGGCGTGTGCCCAGGTGCTGTTGCTGATCCGGCTGCTACGGAACCTCGCCGCGCCCGCGCGGGTAGTCGTCGTCGGGGTGGCCTCGACGGTGCGGTCGTGCCTGGCGGCCGGCCTGCCTGATGGGGTGCAACTGGTCGACCGGCGCGGCCGGGTATGGGGCGGCTGAACTTCTGGGTCACCCTGATCTCGGACCGGGGCGGCGCCGGCCCCCGAGACCCCGCCCCGCATCGTCCGGCGCCGGCTCTGTCCGCGCGGGATGTCCGCGCTCCTTGTTCGGTTACCGATTGATCGTTGTGCGGCGTGTCCGGTGTCGGCCAGCTCGTGTGCGGCCGGTGCAGCTTCTCGTGCAGCCGCAGCACCGACAGAACCGCTTCAGGGCTTTCATAGGGCAGCAGAGCTCCGGCGCCGGGGACGGTGACCACGCTGGTGCGGAGCGCCCGCCGGACCGGCCGGACGAGTCGGCCATCGCCGAAGAGCGGGTCCTGTTCGCCGACGGCCACGGTGCATGGTGTCCAGCGCCACCGGTGCGCCAGCTCGGGCTGTGCGGGCGGGGTGCTGCTCATCGCGACGTGTCGACCGACCAACCCCAGCCAGTCGACGAGCACACGCGGCGGGACGAAACCAGGGGCGCTGAGCCGGGCGAGTAGCCGGGCCGCCGTCGCAGCGGTGGGGGCGAGGCGCCAGGCCAGCAGCGCCGCCGCGGCACGCAGATCGGCGGCGGGGCGGACAAACCCGTACGGGTTGAGCAGCACGAGACCGCTGATGTGCGGGGCAGGGCGCGCGGCGAGCGCGACGGCGGCCCCGGATCCGTGCGCCAGCACCGTCACGCCGTCCGAAGAGTGCTTCGCCACGGCGGCCAAAAGCCCATCGAGCCAGGTCCCGTAGTCCCGGAGTCGCGCGGTGTTCGGTCGGCCCGCCGAGCTCAGGCCGGCCTCGCCGGGCATGTCGACGGTGACCACACGGAAGTGCTCGGCGAGCTTCTCGGCCAGCTCGGTCAGCACGGTGGTGTTGCCGTGTCGGCCGGGCAGCACGACGATGGTCTGCCTGTGTTGCTCACCGGTGATCACAAGGTGTGCACTGCGATCGCCGATCGAACGGGTATCGCGGATGCGCTCACGACGGTGCGGCACGGGCCAGGCTGCAAGCTGTTGTCGACACCAGCTCTGGATCGACGATCTGCCGGATCTACCTCGGTAGATCCACATGGCGCGTTCCTCTCGACGGCTCCCTGTCGGGGAGACCCAAGCAGCTGCGTTGGGCGGGGACGGAGACTGAGGCGGCGCGGGATCCCGGACGTCCGCTGCGCGTTCGGGTGGGCGCGGCCGGTGAGCGAGGCCGAACGACCTGGCTGGGGCGGCGGATCACGCAGCGGCGGGTCAGCACGGTCCAGGGGGTGAGCTGACGCGGGAGGCCGAGCCGACGCAGCCATGCCGGTCGCGTGTCGATCAGCCAGACGATCCAGCGGTCGTCCCGGTCCTTGCGAAGTCCGACGTCGCTCACCCGTGTCGGTTTGGTCTGTACCGGCGTGGTCAGCACGGGCTTGGCCAGGACGGCATCGGCGAGCCATTCCCGCTGCGGTTCGATCGACAGGCTCAACGGGGCCGACGACTGCCTCGCCCCCTGGACACGCAGTCGCAGGCCACCCGAGAACATCACGTCTTCCGAGGGAACGGTGAAGCAGTGCCCGCCCCCGTCCACCAGGATCGCGTCGACGAGAGGGCCACCGCGGGTTCGCTTCAGCCCCAGGTCGCGCAGGTGTCCCAGATGTTCGCCCGCGGGACCGCAGACCGGGGCGCCCAGGAGCTCGTCCACCCACAATACGGTCGGTCCACCGGGGCGACAAGGTGTCCCATTACGCCGCTTCCGACCCCATCCGAAAAACACCTTTCCACCTACTTACTCGACAGCCGGTCCTAGTTGGTCGCAGGAGCAGAGGCCAGTCCAAAAACATACCTGCCATGCGCGCCCCTAACGAAACCGAATCTTTGTACTCGGTGTTCAGGTTGAGACCGGCCCACGTGTTTGAGTAGCGCACGCCCAGGCGACACGCGAGACGAACCACCTTTCCGGAAGAATCATCGAGCGCGCAGAAAGGCATGCAGGCCTCCGGAAGGCGAACGGCCGGCCTGCATGCCCTCTGCTCGCCGAGGTGGCGTCCTCGGCACCGTCAGACTGCCCCTCGCACCTCTGCTCAGCATGTGGTGGAGTCGGCGAACTTCCGGCGGCGCGTGTTGCCGAACCCCGGCAACAAGCGCCCGTGATGTGCCTTGTAGCGCAGCGTCGGGGCGCCCATGGCTGGCAAATCCTGACCAGGGTCCGGCATGTCGGGCGCTGCCCGTTCGCCCTCGGTGGCGGAGGGTCGGACGCGCATCCTCGCCGGGAGGGGTCCGGCGCGCAGGACGCTCCTCAGCCGGCGACCTGGGCGGTCGCAGACCACGCTTCCGGGCGGTAAGGGACCGCTCGCAGCAGGGTGATCTCCATTGCCTGCCCGTTCGGGAGGGTGTACAGAATTCTCTCGCCCTGCTTTGTCCCCGGAAGCGCCATCCCCAGCGGGGAATCCGGTGAGCAGGTCATCAGGTCTGCGGGATAGGCGCCCTCCTCGGTGTGGGCGAGCAGGAACGTCTCGATTTCCTGATCGACCTCGTACCGGATGGTCAGCACCATTCCCGGCTCGGCCACACCGTCATCGGGCGGGTCCTGGCCGACCAGCGGATTCTGCAGCAGCTCCTGCAGTCTGCGGATTCGGTTCTCCCGTTCCCGTCGAGCGGTCAGTAGCTGCTGATCGGTATTGTGATCGGCGCTGTCGCCGACGAACTGCTCGGCCGCGTGGCCGCTGAGGCCCTCGGCGCGCTGCCGCAGCAATTCCATGAGCTCGGACTTCAGTCGCTCATAGGCGCTCTGCGCCAACCACACCTGCGTCTCGGTCATGTGGCTCCACTCCTCGAGAAGAGTCGGTAAAGGGATGTTGCGCCGAGGACGACTACCGCGTTGCGTGCAGATGCAAATGAGCACGGCCCGGGGCGCGTCGGGCCGTGCTCAGCGAAGGTGAGGGTAGCGGCCGTCGAGCCGCCACGTCGACCATTCACGGCCTGGTTTCCGGTCCTCGGCACCAGGGTCGTCGCGGCCCGCCGCAACGCTGTGCCGCCACATCTACCACAACTGCGCGAATAGCCCGCGAGATTGCCGATGCCCGGAAACCAGGGCTCGGTCGAGGTTGCGGGCCCGCGACCTGCCCACGGCGGCGATCTCCGGGCATGGTGGGTGGTGGGCCTGCCGAGAGCCCCGGCAGTCACCCTCGTCGGCAGGCCCACCAACACGTCCTCGTACCGGTCAGGCCTCGGCGATCTGCCGGGCCCGCGTACGTGGTTTCTTCGAGCGAAGGGGTGTGCTGTGGAGTCGGCTGTGCGGCCACGGGTGATCGTGGGCGTGGGCGGGCGTGGCTCTCATCCACGAGTCGTCGATACCGCGGTCTCGCTGGCGCGTGGGACCGGTGCGGTCCTCTACGCGGTCGATGTGCGCGACGACTACGCCGGCGACGAGTACCGCGCGGGGCCGCCTGCGATGCAGGACGCCTATCACGCGCTGTCGGGGACCTCGGTGCCCTCCGACGACCTCGACGTGCGCATCGTCGTCACCCCGGGTGACCCGCACGAGACGTTGCTGCGCCTGGCCGACAGGCCCGATGACCTGCTGGTTCTCGGCCGTTCGCGGCGCCGCTCCCCTCGGGAAGTGGGGCGGGCGACGGCGCTGAGGTGCGCCGCTGCAGCACGCTGCTCGGTGGTGATCGTGCCCTGTGAGCACCCCGAGGTCGACCCGGGGACGACGCCGGGGAGCACGCGGGAAGTCGGAGCCTGACATGGCTTCGACGAGCGCTGATCGCCACTCCTGGATGCAAGCCGCGCGATGCGTCGAGCTCGACCGGCACGCACTGACCGATCCCGATCCACGTGGCACCGACAGTTCGTGGCTGTGCCTGCGGTGCCCGGTTCAGGCCACCTGTCTCGGCTGGGCTCTGGTCACCGGGGCGGACCAGGGCGTCCTCGGCGGAGTGGGCCCGGAGCAGCGGCGTGCGATCCGAGCAGAGCTGCTCGCCAGGCTGGGTGGGCGCTTTATGGCCGGCTCGCCCGAGCTTGCCGAGGTCGTCCGTAACCAGACCCAACCCCGCCTCCGCAGCCGGCGCAACGGGCAAGCCCGGCAGCTGGGCCCTGCCCGGTAGCGGAGAAGAAGAACAGTTGTCTAAGCAGTAATCACCACCTTTGCGGCACCGCGCAAACACTACGCCGTGCGGCCGCCTACGAATCATTCCTGGAGATAGTTGTGCACAACGGCCACACCGTTCCCAGTCTTCCTCGTGCCCGCATCAATGGGCACGCGGCGGCGTCTCGGTGGGTCCTCGCCGCGACTACGCACGGCCTGGAGATGGCGGTGGACATATACGTCGACCCATTGCCGGATCCGGACAGCGACATCCGGGACATCGTTCAGGAGTGGGGGGAGCAGTCATTCCCGGCGAGTGATCCCCCCGCCAACTGGTAGCCGATCCGTAGGCTCTACGGATGATTTGCGCGGCTTTGATGAGGAGAGGCACCATGCTGAGCAACCATGAGCGGCATCTGCTCGACGAGGTCGAGCGCCGCTCCGCTCCGACGACCCTGCCTTCGTGGCCCGCCTCGGCGCCGGGCAGCAACGGCTACCCGCGAAGCGTCATTGCGCCGAGTCCCGTTTCCGCCTCAGTTGGCCGGTCATCGTCCTGGCCGTTCTCGCCATCGGCCTGCTCGCCTTGGGGGTCGCCGCACCCGCCGTCCTCGTCGCGGCCCTGGCCGCAGCGGTCGGCTGGCTGAGCACCGTGCACATCGAGGCAGAGGAGGGCAAGCGATGAGCCCCACCCACCAGGCAGCTACACCTGCAGCGGCCGTCGGCACAGGTCAGCACCCGCCGACCCGCCCCGACAGCGACCCTGGACGCGCAACCGCCGAAGCGGCCGGAGTCGCTGGGAACGCGCCGACGCAGCGTCCTGAGCGCTTCCGATGCTCGCTCGAGGAGATAAGCGAACCGCCGCGCCGCGCTGGGCGGGTCGCTGTCATCGGCGCCGGCATGGTCGGACTGGCCACCGCATGGTTCCTGCAACAACGCGGTGTCGACGTCGACATCTTCGAGCGCCGCCAGGTCGCCGCCGGGTCCTCGTGGGGCAACGCCGGTTGGCTCACCCCCACCCTGACCACGCCGCTCCCGGAGCCGGCCGTACTGCGCTACGGAGTACGGGCCGCGCTCGACCCGGCCTCCCCGGTGTATGTCCCGATCAGCCTCGAGGCGAGCCTGTGGCGCTTCCTCACCGGCTTCGCCCGCAACTGCACCACCCGCCGGTGGCGGCGCGGGATGGTCGCCTACCGCAGCGTCAACCGCCAGGCCCTCGACGCCTTCGACGAACTCACCGCCGGCGGCGTCGAGGCACCGACCCGGCCCGCCGACCCGTTCCTGGTGTGCTTCGCCCACGAGAACGAACGAATGGCGCTGCTCGAGGAGCTCGACGAGCTGGAACGGCTCGGGCAGAAGGTCGGCTACGACCTCCTCACCGGGTCGCAAGCCCATGAACGTGCCCCGATCCTCACCGACCACGTCACGGCAGCGGTACAGCTGCACGACCAGCGGTTCATCGACCCCCCGCGCTACCTCGCCGCGCTCGCCGACGCCGTCCGCGCCCGAGGGGCCGTCATTACCGAGAACCGCCGAGTCCTGGGCCTGCACGACGACGGCCACCACGTCTTCGTCCGCTGCCGCAAGGGCAACCACCGCTACGACGCCGCGGTGATCGCCACCGGCGCCTGGCTGCCCGAGCTCGCCTACCCGTTCGGAGTCCGCGTGCCGGTCCAGGCCGGCCGCGGCTACAGCTTCACCGTGCCGGCGCAAGACCTGCCCGACGGCCCGATCTATCTGCCCGTACAGCGCATCGCCTGCACCCCGCTCGGTGACCGGCTGCGAATCGCCGGGATGATGGAGTTCCGCAACCCGGACGAGCCCCTCGACCAGCGCCGCGTCCAGGCCATCGTGAACGCCGCGCGGCCCTTCCTGCAGGGTGTCGATCTCGAGGACCGCCGCGACGAATGGGTCGGCTCCCGCCCATGCACCCCGGACGGGCTCCCCGTGGTCGGCCCCACCTCATCACCGCGGGTCTTCGCCGCCGGGGGGCACGGCATGTGGGGCATCGTCCTCGGCCCGCTCACCGGCCGATTGCTCGCCGAAGCCGTCGTCACCGGCACCACCCCGTACGAGCTGCAAGCCTTCCGGCCGCTGCGATGAGCCGACCCGAGCAACACACCCTCACCGCACGCCCCGACGCACCCAGCGCCCTCGCCGCGTTGCAGGTCGAGTTCGCCGACGGTGACCTAACACCCGTCGAGCACGTGGAATCGGTCCTGCAGCGGCTCCGACACGATCCGCACAACGCCGTGGTCGCCCTCGACGAGGAGCGAGCCCTGCGCGACGCGGCCGCGCTCGCCACCGAACTACGCCAGCGCGGGCCCCGCAGCCCCCTGCACGGCCTCGCGGTCGGCGTCAAGGACCTCATCGACGTCGCCGGGCTACCGACCCGCGCCGGCTCCGCCGTCCGGACGGAGGCGCCACCGGCCCGCGCCGACGCAGCCGTCGTCGGGCGGCTACGCCGGGCCGGCGCGATCGTGGTCGGCAAACTGCACACCCACGAGTTCGGGCACGGCCCCACCGGCGACGTGGCCGCCACCGGACCGGCCCGCAACCCCCACGACCTCACCCGAATCACCGGGGGCTCGTCCTCCGGGTCGGCCGCGGCGGTCGCCGCCGGTCACCTCCTGCTCGCCATCGGCACCGACACCGGCGGCAGCGTGCGGATCCCGGCCGCACTGTGCGGCGTGCTCGGCCTCAAACCCAGGTGGGGGGCGCTGTCGACGCGAGGCGTGTTTCCCCTGGCCCCGTCCCTCGACCACGTCGGATTCCTCGCCGCCGACCCGTACACCGCCCTCGCCGGCTGGGAGGTCCTCGCCCCGCCGTCCAAACAGGACCCGGTCGGGCCGCCGCGACGGTTGCGCGTCGGCGTGCCCTACGACCAGTACTGGTCCGAGACCGACCCGATCATCGCTCTCGCCGTGGCCCGGGCCGCGCAGGCGCTGGACGCGGCGGAGATCCAGGTCGTGCCGGTCAGCACCCCGGAGATCCGTCAGCTTGCCGCCACATACATGCCGATCCTGGGCCGTGAGGCCTACGCGGTGCACGCCGGCACGCTCGCCGAGCGGGCCGCGGACTACCAGCCAGCCACCGAGGCCGGCCTGAAGTCCTATGCCGAGTACCGCGAACACGACTACCAGCAGGCCAAGCAGACGGCGCGACGGTTGGCGGGCGCCCTCAGCACGCACCTGGCCGAGGTCGATGTCCTGTTGACCCCGACCACCCGCATCCGCGCCACACCGCTGGGAGCGCCCTTCGTGACCGTCGGACACGAGCGCACCACGGCCGCAGCAGCCCTGCTGGAGCTCACCCTGCCGTTCAACCTGCTCGGATGGCCTGCCTTGTCCGTCCCCGCTGCTGGGGCAGGGCTTCCCGTCGGCCTGCAACTGGTCGCCACCGGCGGCGCCGGGAGCGACGAACGAACCCTGCTCTACCTCGCCGGCATCCTCCAGGCCACGTAACCAGGCCCTGTCGCTGACGCTGGGGTCCTCGACTCTCCGACATGCCAGGCGGCCCGGCCCATCCGGGGCGAGGTCGCCCTCCCGTCCACCGGCACCGAAAGCTGCTTATGAACGCCACCCGCTCCATCCCGTCCGGGCACACAAGGGCGACCGTCGCCCAGATGACTTTGCCGCCCGAGGTGGGCCCATCGAGCCCTCGAGCTGGCGCTGCAGACAAGTGGAAAGGCAGCCGGTGAGTTCCCCGCGGATCCGTGCCCTGCGCGTCGGTACCCGGGCCTCCACCCTGGCCAGAGCGCAGAGCGCGCAGGTCACAGATGTGATCCGCGCCGCCGGGCGGCCCGCCGAGCTCGTCGACGTGCACACCACGGGCGACCGCTCGTCGGCGCCGATC
Source organism: Pseudonocardia sp. NPDC049154 (assembly GCF_040648315.1). Lineage (NCBI taxonomy): Bacteria > Bacillati > Actinomycetota > Actinomycetes > Pseudonocardiales > Pseudonocardiaceae > Pseudonocardia > Pseudonocardia sp. NPDC049154. The sequence continues at coordinate 5,015 of NZ_JBEZDN010000141.1, read as the reverse complement.
GCGCAGCTCGGCGTCGGGGTGTTCGTCGCGCAGCTGCGGGAGGCGCTCGCGGGCGGCGAGGTCGACGTCGCCGTGCACTCCTACAAGGACCTGCCGACCGCTCCGGACCCGCGGCTGACCCTCGCCGCGGTGCCGGCACGCGAGGACCCGCGCGACGCGCTGGTGACCCGGGACGGCCAGGTGCTCGCCGAGCTGTCCGCCGGGTCGCGCATCGGCACCGGCTCGCCGCGGCGGGCCGTGCAGCTGCACGCCCTCGGGCTGGGACTCGAGGTCGTCCCGATCCGCGGCAACGTGGACACCCGGATCGGCAAGGTGACCTCCGGCGAGCTCGACGGCGTCGTCGTCGCCGCGGCGGGGTTGCGCAGGCTCGGTCGCGTGGAGGAGGCGAGCGAGCTGCTCGACCCCTTGCAGATGCTGCCCGCCCCCGCGCAGGGCGCACTGGCGATCGAGTGCCGGGCCGACGACGAGGAGCTGGCCCGCTTCCTCGCCGCGACACTCAACGACGCGGGCGTGCGCGCAGCGGTCACCGCCGAGCGCGCGGTGCTCGCCACCCTGCAGGCCGGCTGCAGCGCACCGGTGGCCGCGCACGCCAGCATCAGCAGGGACATCGTCAAGGCCCTCGACGACAAGGTCGACCGGGGCGGCCGCGTGGTCGAGCGGCTGTCGCTGCGCGCGGTCGTCGGGATCGGGATCGGAAAGGTGGCCGAAGGCGCACTGTTGCGCGCAGCCGCCTCCACCCGCCTGGTCGGAGGAGTTGACCACAACGCTGTCGAGCACGCCGAGAAGCTCGGTGCTGCCCTCGCCGCCGACCTGCTTAAACCGCGTCCACTCATGCGCGATGTGCACGCGGGCAGAGGCTTCGGAATCTAGATCAAGCCCAGGGCGAGCATGGCCTCGGCCACGCGGGCGTAGCCGGCGATGTTCGCCCCGGCCACGTAGTTCCCGGGGGCTCCGTACTCCTCCGCGGTCAGATGGCACCGCGCATGAATGTCGATCATGATGTCGCGCAGCCGGGCCTCGGAATGCTCGAAGGTCCAGGAGTCCCGGGAGGCGTTCTGCTGCATCTCCAGCGCCGAGGCCGCCACCCCGCCGGCGTTGGCGGCCTTGCCGGGCCCGAATGCGACCCCGGCCTCCTGCAGCACGCGCACCGCGTCGGGCGTGGTGGGCATGTTGGCGCCCTCGCCGACGGCCAGGCAGCCGTTGCGCACCAGCGCGGCCGCACCGGCGGCGTCGAGCTCGTTCTGAGTGGCCGAGGGCAGCGCCACCTGACACGGCACCTCCCAGATCGAGCCGCCCTCGACGAAGGTGGCGCTCGACGCCTTGTCGGCGTAGACGCCGATCCGCTCCCGGCGGACCTCCTTGACGTCCTTGAGCAGCTCCAGGTCGATGCCGTTCGGGTCGTGCACGAACCCGCCCGAGTCCGAGCAGGCCACCACCCGTCCGCCCAGCTCGTGCACCTTCTCGATGGTGTAGATCGCGACGTTGCCCGAGCCGGAAACCACGACGTCCTTGCCGTCGAAGGACTGCCCGCGCACCCGCAGCATCTCCTCCACGAAGAACGCGCTGCCGTACCCGGTGGCCTCGCGGCGCACCTGCGCGCCGCCGTAGATCAGGCCCTTACCGGTCAGCACGCCGGACTCGTAACGGTTGGTGATGCGCTTGTACTGGCCGAACAGGTAACCGAGCTCGCGCCCGCCCACGCCCATGTCGCCGGCCGGCACGTCGGTGTGCTCGCCGATGTGGCGGTAGAGCTCGAGCATGAAGCTCTGACAGAACCGCATGACCTCGCGGTCCGAGCGGCCGCGCGGGTCGAAGTCCGAGCCGCCCTTGCCCCCGCCGATCGGCAGCCCGGTCAGGGCGTTCTTGAACACCTGCTCGAAGCCGAGGAACTTCACCGTGCCCAGCAGCACCGTCGGGTGGAACCGCAGCCCGCCCTTGTACGGGCCCAGTGCGCTGTTGAACTCCACCCGGAACCCGCGGTTGATGTGGATGCCGCCGTGGTCGTCTTCCCACGGCACCCGGAAGATGATCTGCCGCTCCGGCTCGCAGATCCGCTCGACGATCTTCGCGTCGGCGTACTCGGGGTGCTTGTCCACGGCCGGGCCGATGCTCTCCAGCACCTCACGGACGGCCTGGTGGAACTCCGTCTCGCCCGGGTTGCGGGACAACACCCGCTGGTGGATCGACTCTAGTGCCTCGTGCATGTCGTGCGTCGTGTCCTCTCCACCAGCGCTGACCGCGGGGTGCGGCCTCTCGCATTGTTACTGAGGTCGACGAGGCTTCCAGGTGAGGCCCGCCTCAGCCGCCTCCGTGAACAGGCAGCCCAGGCAGGCAAAGCGCGCTCCCATACTCCGGGGCACAGCGAGCGCCGTTGTTGGGCCCGCAGTGCGCCGAGCCAACGGCGGCGTGGTCGGTCCCTCGAGTTGCCGCCTCCAGGTCGCTCCAGTGACCACTCGGCCAAGCTCGTGCAGGTGCCGAGGATCGATCAACCACTCACGGGTTCATAACCCGTGCGCCACTGCCTTCCGCAGCGCCAGCACTGCTCACGCTGCTCGGATGAGGGCATGGCGCCACACTCCGGGCACGTCTGAGCCAGCCAGCACACAGGGTCGCCCCCGTTGACGGCTTCCGCGTCGTTGACTCCGGGTGCCCCCTCGCCCTCTCCGGACGGCCCGATGCTGCCGGTCACCTCCGGGATCGGCACTTCCCCCACCCTGTTGTCACGATGATGGTTGTATCAATTAGGGTGCAGGCTGTGAAGCGTGATGGTCCTGCGAAGCTTCACGCGGCGCTGTCCGCACCTGCTCGCGTCTCGCTGCTCAAGCTGCTGCGCGAGAGCCAGGAGCCGGTCGGTGTGGTCGAGCTAGCGCAGGCCTGTCGCCTGCATCCCAACACGGTTCGGTTTCATCTGGACGCGCTCGCACGAGCTGGGCTCGTGGCTGCCGAGGCCCGCTCATCTGGCGCTCGAGGGCGACCTCGCGTGCTCTACCGGGCGTTGCAAGTGCCGTCGGATCCCGGCTCCGGATACGCGTTGCTGGCTTCGCTGCTGGCCGCGGGCTGGGGTGCCGCCGGACAGGGCAACCGGCGGGAGACCGCGGAGCACGCCGGCCGGGCCGCTGCGCAGCGGTTGCTCGCCCCTCCGGATCCAGATCGCCAGCGCCCGTCCGTCACGGAGCCCGTTTCCGGTTCCGGTGCAGAAGCCGGAGCAGCGGGATCACCGCCGTCCCGACCGCCTGGGTTCGGTCATCTGTTGGACCTGCTGGTCGAGCTCGGTTTCGCACCGCACCTGCTCCCCGCTGCGCGCCCTACCTCGGTACAGGTGGGTGATCAGCTACACCTGCAGCTGCACGCGTGCCCGTTCGTGGAAGTCGCGAGCGAGCATCCCGATGTGGTGTGCGCACTGCACCTGGGGCTTCTCCGCGGCGCCGTCGAGCAGCTGGGGGTTCCCGCCACCGTCGAGGACCTCCACCCGTTCATCGAACCGGGGGTCTGCCTGGCACGGATGACGCGGCTGCACAAGCCAACGAGGGGCCGGCGGCGGTGACGTCGACGATCGAATGAGGGATTAGGAGAACAGGAGCGGAGAATGTTTGCCACCACGGTGCTACAGGTGGGCGTGCCGTTCCTGTGGTGTGGAGCTGTCCTGGCGATCTCCTTCCTCGAGACACCGTTGAAGTTCCGCGCCGCCGGCATCACCCTGCAGCTTGGACTGGGCATCGGGGCGTTGGTCTTCCGCGCGCTGAACCTCGGGGAGCTCGTCCTCGCGGTCGTTCTGACCGCGGTCCTGGCAATCGCGCCGTCCGGGCTCGCTCTGGGACTGCTCGGTGGGCTGTGGGCTCTCCTGCTGGTACAGGTTCTGGTGGTGCGTCGCCGGCTGGACCACAGGACCGCGGAACTGATCGCAGGGGCCGAGCTGCCGCGCTCGCGCCTGCACCTGGTCTACATCGTCCTCGAGCTCGCCAAGATCGCGCTCCTGCCGACCCTGGCGGTGCAGGCCTTGGCGACCGCGATGACAGCCAACTGACGATGCGACATGGCGGGCCTTGAAGCCATCGCAATACCTGGACCAGTCCTACTGGCGTCGGCCGCGGCCGACGCCCGCCAGACCTGGAGGGACGACGATGACGCACAAACTAAGCCTTGATGCCGTCGCACGTGAGCAACTGCAGCGCGCGGGCACCGAGTCCGGCGGACGTAGTGCGCTCACCGTGTACGGCGGCCACGAGCACGTGCTGCGTCAGACGGTGATCGCGCTCGTGGCGGGCGCAGAGCTCAGCGAGCACGAGAACCCTGGGGAGGCGACGGTCCACGTTCTGCACGGACGCGTGCGGCTGCGGGGCGGCAACTCCTCCTGGGAGGGGCGTCGAGGCGATCTCATCGCCGTACCCGACGCACGGCACACCCTTGAGGCGCTCGAGGACTCCTCTGTCCTCCTCACAGTGGCCAAGCAGTAGCCCGCGCAGTCAGTCGAACACGCCTAGCGACCCGCAGGAGCGAAGATCGGGACGAGGGCTGATCACGGTGCTCGCACCCATCGTCCAGCCAACGGGTTCATCCGCGCGGTGTCGCCTGGGCCATATTGTCAACGTCCTCGACCCTACATATCGTGCCACGATATAGTTCTCGTTGAGGAGACAGCCGATGACATCTTCGTGCGTAGATCTCGACATCGCCCCGGTGCGCAACGAGCGCGTGCTGTCCTTTGTCCATCAGATCGCGGAGCTGACCAGCCCCGACTCCGTCGTCTGGTGCGATGGTTCCGACGACGAATGGCGCCGGCTCATGATGCGCCTGGTTCGGGCCGGGACAGCTGTCCGTCTCTCCCGTAGGCCCAACAGCTTCTACGCCGCCTCCGACCCCGACGACGTCGCCCGGGTCGAGGAGCGCACCTTCATCTGTTCGGCCACGGAGGAGGGCGCCGGTCCCACCAACAACTGGGCCGACCCCACGGAGATGCGCGAGACGCTGCGGGGGCTCTTCCGCGGCTGCATGCGCGGCCGCACGATGTACGTGAT
>NZ_JBEZDN010000140.1:0-20497 GCF_040648315.1 Pseudonocardia sp. NPDC049154 | reverse complement strand
GTACCGGGGACCACCGGGCCCCACAGAACTCACAGTGGACCTCGAACGGTCAAGCGAGCAGGGCGATCACCCGGTGGCCACCAGTGGTGCATCCGGACCCTGCCAGCCAGCCCGGACCTAGGAAAGGTGCACCAGTGAGCCGAGAGGTCAGGAGGTTCCGGGGCCCGCGGTGAGCAGGCCGCGCACAGCAGCAGCTGCGCGGTGGCCACGGTGTCGGGCAGCGTGCCCCGGTCCGCCCGTCACCAGCCGGGAGCGCTGTTCAACGCGCCGATCACCAGCATCCGGACGCTCCGGATATCGAGCCCCGATGCGAGGAGGCCCGCATCGGCCGCGGACGCGAGCAGGCCCCGCCACAGTGCGGCGTAGCGTCGCTGGTCGAGCAGCCGGACGCGGCGGATCGGGCCGGGCAGCTGGCCCGCGTTCTGGATGGCGGCCGCGGCGTAGTCCGCGTCCCGGACCCCGATCTCTAGGTGGGCGCGGACCGCCGCCGCGATCCGCACGTCGGGCCCGGCCACCGGAAGCGCGTCGAGCGCGGTTTCGACGTGCGACATCGTGCGCCGCACGCCGACCTGCACCACCTCCTCGATCACCTCGTCCCGCGACGCGAAGTAGTAGTAGTAGTAGTAGTAGTAGTAGTAGATGGCCGGCGTCTGCAGACCCGCGACCGCGCCGATGTCCACGAGCCGCGTGCCCGCGTACCCCTGCCGGTTCAGCACCACCACCGCCGCCGCGTCGAGGATCCGGTTCCGGGTCCCGCGGGCCGCGGGAGCAGCGGTGGACACGGACTCCGTCAGCCCGAGCGGCGGGGTCGGATCACTTCCCGGGGCCAGCCCGGCGCTGAGCAGCCGCTGGGCCGTTCCGACGACCGCGCGCAGGGACCCGCGGCCGGGGTTCCACCACTCGCTGGACCAGTTGAGCGCGCCGAGCAAGAGCATGCGGGCCGCGCCGAGGTCGAGACCGGGTTGCAGCTCGCCCGCGGCGTGCGCGCCGGCCAGCAGCTCGCGCCACAGGTCCGCGTAGCGCTGCTGTTCGTGGAGGTGGCGGGCCCGCAGGTCGGGCGGGAGCTGCGATGCGGACCGGATGGCTGCGCGGGTGTAGTCCGAGAGACGCAACCACCACCTGGAGGTGGGCGTCGACGGCGCAGGCGATCCGGTCGAGCCCACTCACGTCGTGCGGCAGCGCGTCGAGCGCGTCGCGCACGTCCTCCAGATTGCGCACCATGCCCGCTGTCACGACCTCGTCGACGAGCTGTTCGCGCGAGTCGAAGGGAGCTCGGCGAGCGCCGCCACGTCGCTGAGCCGGGGGCCCGTGTAGCCCTTCTCGGCGAGGACGCTCGCCGTCGCGTCGAGGATCCGCAGCCGGGTCCGAGCCGACTTCCCGCCCGCGCGCCGCGACCGGTGGCGCGGCGGCGCGGCCTCGGCGAGGCCGCGCTCACCCGCCCGCCCCGGGTCGGCCACGCTCAGTACGACGCTGGCAGCCCGAGACTGCGCTGGGCCACGAAGATGAGGATCATCTCCCGGCTCAGCGGCGCGGTCTTGAGCGTCCGGGCGACGAACCACAGGTCGGCGAGTCCGTACTCCAGGGCGAGCCCGTTGCCACCGTGCGTCTGGATCGCCTGGTCTAGCGTCCGTAGCGACAAGTCCGCGGCGGCGAGCTTGGCGATGTCCGAGGCCTCCGCCGCGTCCGCGCCCGCGTCGAACAGCTCCGCGGCGCGGAACGCCATGAGGCGCGAGAGCTGCGTGGCGACGTAGGAGTCGGCGAGCGGGTGCGCGACGCCCCGGTGGGACCCGATCGGGACCTTCTAGACGTGTCGGTCCCGCGCGTACTGCGTCGCCTTGTCCAGAGCGTGGCGCGCGATCCCGTTGCTCATGCAGGCCGCGATGATCCGCTCGGGGTTCAGGCCGGCGAAGACTTGGCGCAGCCCGTTGCCCGCCTCGCCGATGAGCGTCTCGGGGCCGACCCGGGCGTCGTCGAAGAACACGGTGAATCGGTGCTCCGGCTTCTGCAGGGCGGCGGGGATGGTCTGCCAGGTGAGACCCGGCGTGTCGGTGGGTACCACGAAGAACGACAGCGGGTGACGGCCGTTCGGGCTGGGCTGCGGCGCCCGGGTGACGACCAACACCGCGTCCGGCTCGTCGATCCCCGAGGTCCAGTACTTGGTGCCGGTGATTCGCCAGCCCTCGCCGTCGGGGTGGGCGGTGGTGGTGATCTCGTGGCTGTTGGACCCGGCGTCGGGCTCGGTGATGGCGAAGGCCGTCTTCAGTGAGCCGTCCGCAATCCCGGGGAGCCAGCGCTGCTTGAGCTCGTGGCTGCCGTGCGCGTCGATGATCGACCCGCAGATGGCGGGGGAGATGACCATCATGAGCAGCGGGCAGCCCTGCGCCGAGGCCTCCTCGACGACCACGAACAGGTCGCCGAGGCCGCCGCCACCGCCGCCGTACTCCTCCGAGAGGTGTACGCCGAGGAAGCCCGCGGCACTCAGGTCGGCCCAGAGCTCCGTCGGCTCCTCGTGGGCCGCCGACTTGCGCATGAAGTACTCGTGTCCGTACTTCCCGACGAGGGTGGCCACGCCGCCCCGCAGGGCGGCGCGCTCCTCGGTGTCAGCCACGATGAGCGAGGTGGTCATGGGTCCTCCTTCGAGCGCGGTGTGCTCCGTCGGTCGGTCAACGCCGTCAGCGGCCCGGTAAGCGCCCGGTGAACCGGGGTGCGCGGCGTTCGAGGAATTGGACGAAGGCCGCGTCGAGGGTGCTCCCGCCCCGCCTGCCCACCCCGCGGTACCGACCGGTGACGAGCAGCCGCCCGCCCTCGACCGCGAGCAGGTTCTCCGGCTCCGCGCGAGCCGCGAACGACCGTCCGATCCCGGCCCATCCGGCCGCCCACATCCGGTCCGCCCCGCGGTGGACGCCGCCGACGCCGCCGGGCATCCCGTCGGCCAGCGAGCTGACGAAGTCGGGGGCGAGGATCCGAGCGAGGGCGTCGGTGTCTCCGGTGGCGAGCGCCTCGTAGAGCCGCTGCGCGAGGTCCGCGGCGGTGTCCGCCACGGTCGTGTCCACCTGCAGGGGGCCGCTGCGGCCGACGGTAGCATCACCGACATGCGTCGACTCTCCTCGGCGCATGTCGACCGGTCAGGCGGTGTGGCAGGGTGGCCGGTGTGACCAGTGCGACCCGCACCCCCTGGCGCCGCCCGAGCAAGGGGGAGGAGCGGCGCGCGGACCTGCTTGCGGCTCTCCAGGAGCTGCTGGAGGACAAGCGGTTCGCCGAGATCGGGGTGGACGATATCGCCCGCGCGGCCGGAGTGCGCCGGACGGCGTTCTACTTCTACTTCGGCAGCAAGGCCATGGCGGTGGCGGCGCTCCTGGCGGACGCGTTCGACCAGCTGATCGACGGCGCGGCGGACTGGCTCTCAGGGGGCGACACGCCGGAGGTCGCGTTGCGCCAGGCGCTCACCGGGGTCTGGCAGTTCTGGCGCAGCCACGACCGGATCATGGTGGCGATGCTCGATGCGCGCGACAACGATGCGGAGGTGAGGGTGCTGTGGGACGAGTGGCTGGAGCGTTTCGTGGCGCCGGTCGCTTTCATGGTGGAGTCCGAACGTGCGGCGAGCCGGGCAGGGCCCGGTCCGGATGCGCGAACGCTGGTGCGGACCCTCGTCGGCGCCAACGCCGTCGCCCTCGAGCGGCTGAGCAGGTCCGAGGCCGACGAGGCGACGTCCGCCGCAGTCCTCGATGTCGCAGTGCACGTGTGGACGAGCGCGCTGTATCCGGCCGGGCGGTGAGTCCCGGCGTCGGGCGGCCTCAGTCTCGTCTCCGGCCGGGCACCCCGGTGTAGAGGGTCTGCCACACGATGTCGGTGACCACGTCGACGTTGCGCTCGAAGTTCTCCTCGTCCGCCGACCGGAGATGGTGGTAGAGGCCGCGTTCGAGCATCGTCACCAGCCAGTCGACGGTGATCGCCGGGTCGATCTCCTGACGAATGGTGCCTGCCGCGTAGCCGGAGCGGACGTGTGCCTCCACCTTGGCGCCGCCCCGTGACATGAACTGGCGATAGCTCGCCGCCACCTCGCCGTCGAGCGCCGCCATCTCGGCCATCGCCGACATGGTGGCCGAGTGCTCCCGGTAGGCCTCGGCGAGGACGCGCAACGCCGCCCGCAGCTCGTCGCGGCCGGCGTCGTCAGGGAGGCCGGTCCACGGCTCGACGGCGGCGACGACTGCGTCGGCCGCGTCGGTGGCGAGCGAGCGGAGGAGGTCACCCTTGTCGTCGAAGTAGGCGTAGAAGGTGGACCGGGCGATGCCGGCGATGGAAATGATCTTCTCGACGCTCAGGTCGGCGAACCGCTGGTGGGTGCGGAGCAGGTGCGAGACGGCAGGGCGGAGCCGTGACAGCATGACACGCCGTCGTCTGTCGACCGGCTGATCGGCCGCCTCGCTCATCGATCCCCCGAACACCTTCGTTCCCCCGGACGACTTTATCCGGTCTCTCCCACACTGTAGGGGGCGGGCCGACGGACTCGGCTCGGGGCCGGTTTCACAGACAAGGCACACCCGTTTCGGGCCATGTTCCCCTGCAGGTCGTCGTCCGCCCGACCGGGCCGCTAGCATTCTTGAAATAGCGGGGTCGAACACTGTGTTCGTCACTTTCTTCGCCCCGGGTCGTTGCACGGACGGGCCGACAGGTCCGTGGCATGGGAAGTCCACCCGCGCCCCCGCGGGTGGGTCGACAGCGTTGTCCAGGAGGAACGTCAGGTCATGAGCGGTGTCGAGGTGAAGGTCGAGGGGCTGACCAAGTCGTTCGGTCGGGCCAACATCTGGTCGGATGTGACCCTGACGCTTCCGCCCGGTGAGGTCAGCGTGCTGCTGGGCCCGTCGGGGACCGGCAAGTCGGTGTTCCTCAAGACGCTGATCGGGCTGCTCAAGCCGGAGAAGGGCTCGATCGTCATCCATGACACCGACCTGGTGGGCTGCAACGAGTCCAAGCTCTACGAGATCCGGAAGCTGTTCGGGGTGCTGTTCCAGGACGGCGCCCTGTTCGGCTCGATGAACCTCTACGACAACATCGCCTTCCCGCTGCGCGAGCACACCAAGAAGTCCGAGACCGAGATCCGCGACATCGTCGCGGAGAAGATGGACATGGTCGGGCTCAAGGGCGACGAGAGCAAGCTGCCCGGTGAGATCTCCGGCGGGATGCGCAAGCGCGCGGGGCTGGCCCGGGCGCTGGTGCTGGACCCGGAGATCATCCTGTTCGACGAGCCGGACTCCGGGCTGGACCCGGTGCGCACGGCCTACCTCAACCAGCTGATCATCGACCTGAACGCGCAGACGGACTCGACGTTCCTGATCGTCACCCACGACATCAACACCGCGCAGACCGTCCCGGACAACATCGGGATGCTCTACCGCAAGCACCTGGCGATGTTCGGCCCGCGGGAGGTGCTGCTGACCAGCGAGGACCCGGTGGTCGCCCAGTTCCTCAACGGCCGCCGCCAGGGCCCGATCGGCATGTCCGAGGAGAAGGACACCGCCCAGGCCCAGCGCGAGATGGCCGAGATCGAGGAACTGGACGGACTGCCGCCGGTCAAGCCTCAACTCGAGGCCACTGCCGGGCTGCCCGAGCGCAAGGCGGTGCGGCGCAGGCAGCAGCGGGTGCAGGACATGCTGCACACGCTCCCGCCAGCCGCGCAGGAGGCGATCCGCCGGTCCCAGGCAGAGGTCGCCCAGCCCCAGCGCGCGACCGCCGTCGGCGCCGCACCGTACGGTCGCCCGGGCGACGCTCCCACCGAGGTCATCCCGCGGGTGGCGGATGCCGGGCGCTTCGGCGGACAGGGCGGGCGGTGACCGGATGAGCTACCGCACGATTCTGGTCGGCACGGACGGGTCCGACACCTCGCTGCGCGCGGTGGACCGGGCTGCTGAGCTGGCGGACGCCGCCGGCGCGCGGCTGGTGATCGCCACGGCGTACCGTCCGTCCGCCAGGGCCGAGGCCGCGGCCGACGTTCTCAAGGACGAGGCGCACCTGGTCCGCGGCGCTGCGCCCGCCGACGATGACCTCCGAGCGGCGTCCAGCCGTGTCGAGGCGGTCGTGCCGAGGGCTCGTGTCGACGTCGTCGCGGCGGAGGGCGAGCCGGTCGACGTCCTCGTCGATGTCGCCCGTGCGCAGGACGTGGACCTGCTGGTGGTGGGCAACCGGGGACTCGGCTCGCTGGCCGGTCGAGTGCTCGGGTCCGTGCCGTCCGAGGTCGCCCGCCGAGCCGGTGTCGACGTGCTGATCGTGCACACGACCTGACGGATCCTCAGGGCACCGCACGTCTGGCGGTGGAGATCCGCACCAGCAGCGTCGCACAGAGGCCGGCACCGATTAGCAGCACGCTGACGCAGGCACCGAGCAGCGTCGCGCCGATGGCCTCGTACACGAGGGTGGTGAGGAACGGGGCGAAGCCGCCGAGGGTGTTACCCAGCTGGAAGCCCATCGAGATGCCGGAGTAGCCGACGCGGCTGTCGAAGGCCTCGATGTACATCGACGGGATGGGGCCCTGCGCGATCGAATACCCGATCCCGTGGGGCAGCACGTAGGCCAGCAGCACCAGGACGGGGTTGCCGGTGAGGAGCATCGGGAAGAACGCGGCGGTCAGGACCTCCCACGCCACCACGCCGACGAGGAACACCGGGCGCCTGCCGAACCGGTCCGAGAGCGCGCCTGCCCACGGCGCGGCGGCGAGCTGGACGACGTTGCTGAGGAGGATCGCGGTGAGCACGAGCCAGTGCGGGATCCCGATCTCCGCGGTGAAGCTGACGCTGTAGGCGAGGTTGACGTAGGTCGCGACCGAGATGCCCGCCATCACGCCGGTGGCGAGGAGGACCTCGCGTGGGTAGCGGCGCAGGACCTCGACGAGCGGGGCGTGCGGGACCTCGTCGGCCGCGGCGTGCTCGCGGAAGGTGGGGCTCTCCTCGATCCGGTTGCGGATCGCCAAGCCGACGACCAACAGGATCGACCCGGCCCAGAACGGGATGCGCCATCCCCAGCTGTTCAGCTGCTCCTCAGGGAGCAGGGCCACGAGCAGGAACACCAGAGGTCCGAGGACCAACCCCGCGGACAGACCGGTCTGCGGGAGGCTGGCGAAGAACCCGCGCCTGCCGGGTGGCACGTGCTCGAACGACATCAGGACCGCGCCGTCCCAGTCTCCGGCGTAGGCCAGCCCTTGCACCAGCCGCAGCACGACGAGCAGCGTGGGCGCCCAGAACCCGATCGTGGCGAAGCCCGGCAGGCAGTTGATCAGCACGGTGGCGCCGCCCATCAGGAGCAGCGTCGCTACGAGCACCTGCTTGCGGTCGAACCGGTCGCCGAGATGGCCGAACAGGGTCCCGCCCAGCGGACGGGCGACGAAGCGACGCCGAACGTCGCGAACGAGGACAGCACGCCGACGGTCGGGCCGAGGTTCGGGAAGAAGACGTGGCCGAACACGAGTGCCGAGGCGAGCGAGAGTTGTGACCGCCGGCCTCCCACCCCTGCGCGACGAGCACGTCGGCGCCGCCGTCCTGTGCCTTCTCCACGTGTCGCGTTGCGCCGACCGTGCACATCGTGAGCACACCGGCCGCGCGGCAGGCGTCAAACACCCCCGGCTCCGACACGCCCAGTCCGGCGCCCAGGACCGCCACTCCCTCGCCGACGACGACGTCGACCTTGTCGCGCAACTCGGCGGCCATCTTCGCGCCGACGACGGTGGTCGTGTCATAGCGCGGAAAGAGGAGGTTCACCGCGAAGGGGCGGGAACTCAGGGTCTTGACCAGCCGGATCTCGTCCCGGAGCTGGTCGGGGGTGAGGTTGCCCGTGCTGTCGATCACGCCGAGGGCGCCCGCCTCGCTCACCGCGGCAACGAGTTCCCGGCGGGCGAGATACCCCATCCCGGCCTGGACGACCGGGTACTCAATGCCGAGCAGCGCCGTCAGTCGGGTGGACAGTGCGGCATCGATCCAGCGATCGTCGGGCGTGAGACTCCCTACCATCCTGCCATCACGCGGTCCGGCGACAAGGGTGGTGGTCGGCACGCCGCCGCCCGCGTCGGCCACGGCCGGGCGCACGACGTCCGCGCCGAGCACCACCCCGTCCCCGAGGATGAGGTCGGTCGCCTGATTCCACGCCGAGCGCAGCATGGCGATCGACTGGGGCCCGCGCGGGATCGGGTCGCCGAGGGGCACCCGGCGGGTCCACCGCGCACTAACTCCGGCGAGCCGGGTGGTGTCGATCCGTCGGGACATCCTCAGGACGTATCGGCGCGCCAAAAGATGCCTAAGAATTGACGATAGTCAAGTCAAATGGCACCCTTCCGGTACGGACGGCCGGTGCCGGCCGATCCCGATCCACCACTCGGAGGCAACGTGATGCCGCCCCCCAGGGTCGCCGTGCTGAACCGCGGTGAGCCCGCCGTCCGATTCCTGCAGACCGCCGCGGACCTCGTCGGGACCCCGGAGGAGGTCCGCACGATCGCCTTCACCACTGCGGCGGAGTCCGGCTCGCTGTTCGCCCGCCGCGCGGACGAGGTCGTGGACCTCGAGGCCTTCCCACCGAGCGACCCCGCGCTCACCGATCCCTACCTCGACCAGGACCGCCTGCTCGCGGCGCTGCGCGCGGCGCGGGCCGACCTGGTCTGGGTCGGGTGGGGCTTCCTCTCCGAGAACGCGGACTTCGCGCAGCGCTGTGCCGACGAGGGGTTCACCTTCGTCGGCCCTCGGCCGGAGACGATGCGGCTGCTTGCCGACAAGATCGGGGCGAAGCGGCTCGCGGAGCGTGTCGGGGTTCCGGTGGCGGCGTGGAGCGGCGGTCCCGTCGCGACCGTCGAGGAAGCGGTCGCGTCGGGCGAGCGGATCGGGTTCCCGCTGCTGGTGAAGGCGGCGGCCGGTGGCGGCGGCATGGGGATCCGGGTGGTCGAGTCGGCGACCGAGCTGCCGGAGGCGTTCCGTCAGGCCCGCGCCGAGGGGCGGCGTGTCTTCGGCGACGGGACGGTCTTCCTCGAGTCCCGGGTCGACGGCGGCCGCCACGTGGAGGTCCAGGTCCTCGCCGACGACGACGGGACGGTCTGGCCGATCGGGGTGCGGGACTGCAGCGCGCAGCGCAGGCGGCAGAAGGTGCTGGAGGAGACCGGCCCCGTGCCCGTCGACGCCGCCCTCGACGCCCGGCTGCGCCGGTACGCAGTCGAGCTCTGCGCGGCGGCGGGCTACCGCAATGCCGGAACCGTCGAGTTCCTGGTCGAGCCCGACGGTCGGGTCCACTTCATGGAGGTCAACGCCCGGCTCCAGGTCGAGCACCCGGTGACCGAGCTGACCACGGGTACGGACCTGGTGCGCGCCCAGCTCCGGATCGCGCTGGGGGAGCCGCTGCGCGGTGCCCCGCCAGTCCCGTTCGGACACGCGATCGAGGTCCGGTTGACTGCGGAGGACGTCCCCGCCGGGTTCGTGCCCGCCCCGGGACGGATCGCCCGGCTGGTGCCGCCGCAGGGCCCCGGCGTCCGGATGGACACTGCGGTGGAGGAGGGCGACGTCGTCGCGAGCTCTTTCGACTCCATGATCGGCAAGATCCTGGCGTGGGGTCCGGACCGGGCTACCGCGCTCACCCGACTGCGCCGCGCGGTGCGTCAGACGGAGATCCTCGTCGAGGGCGGCGCCACGAACCGGCACTTCCTGCAGGCCCTGCTGGACCTGCCCGACGTGGAGAGCGGCGACCTCCACGTCGGCTGGCTCGACGAGCGCCTCGCCGCCGCAGACCTCGCCCCACCGCCCGGGGGTGAGGTCGCGGTCCTGCAGGCCGCCGTCAGCCTGTTCGAGCGCAGCCGGGACGCCGGTGCCCGCCGGTTCGCCGAGTCGCTACGCCGGGCGGCCCTGGAGGTTCCGGACGAGCCCTTCGCGGTCGGCCTGGAGTACCGGGGTATCGGCTACGACGTCGAGGTGTCCGAGCTCGCGCCCGACCGGTACCGCGTCGCCGTGGAGGGGCGGCCTGCGCTCGACGTCCGGGTGGGCGCGCCGCAGGGCGGCCACCGCACCCTGCAGGTCGAGGGTGTGCGCAGCCGCACCGTCGTCGTCCCGGACGGGGACGGGGTCGCCGTCTCCGTCGACGGGGTCGCCCACCGCGTCACGCGCGCGGACGCGGGCGGGGTGCGGTCGCCGCTCCCGGGTCTGGTCGTCTCGGTGCTCGTCCGGCCGGGAGACGAGGTGGTCGAGGGCCAGGCGCTCGCGGTCCTGGAGTGCATGAAGCTGGAGACCACGGTGGTCGCGCCTGCCGGGGGCACGGTCGCCGAGGTGGTGGTCGGTCCGCAGGCCACGGTGCGTCAGGGCGAGGTCCTGCTGCGGCTCGGCGGCCCGGAAGCGCCGGAGCGAGCCTCGGGGGCCCTCGCGTTCCCCGCCGCCGGTGCCGCCGCGAGCGCGCTGGACCTGCTGGAGGCGCTCGTGCTGGGCGCGGCGGTCGACCCGTCGGTCGACGGGCTCTCCACGGCCGCGCTGCCCGGTGTGCTCGCCGCCGCGGCCGGGGATCCGGAGCGTGAGCGCAGGCTGGTCGAGACGCTCTGCGACGTGTGGTCGTTCGCCGTGGGAGACCCGTCCGCATCCTCGGGCGGCGTGATGGAGTTCGCCCGGCGGTGGGCCGAGGACGGCCGCCGCCCCGACGGTGCCACGGGCGCGGCGTTCGAGACGGTCCGCGGGCACCTGCGCACGGCCGCCGGGGACCCGGACGACCTGGTCGTGCTCGCACACACACACCGGGCGCTGTGCCGGGCTCCGGTGATCGCACCCGCCGTCGCTGCCCTGCTGCGCAGGCGGCTGCGGGCTGCGCCGGACCGGACCGTCGACCGGGCGTCGGACCGGCCCGCGCTCGGCCGCACCCTCGACCGGCTGATCGCAGTGGCCGAAGGGCCCGCGCCGGAGTTGTGCGACGTCGCTCGGTCGGTCCGGTTCTGGCTGGTCACCCACCCCGCGGAGACCCGCGAGCAGCAGGTCGTGGCGCAGGCGCGGGCAGTGCGCGTCGCGGCGCCCGCCGAGCGGGCAGAGCTCGCGAGCCACCCAACGGCGTCGGCCACGTGGGAGAGCTGGCTGCCCTGCGCGGTCCGTGCGGGGCTCGACCCGCGGTCGGCCCTCGTGGCGATGGTCGCCGCGCTGCACCCGGACCGGGCGCCGGAGGTCGCGACCGCGGCCGCGGCGGCGGGTCCGATCGTGCTCGCCGGCGTCGCGGGCGGCATCGGGGGCGGCGCCAAACCCGTGACCGTCGTCGCCGTCGGTGGCGACGCCGACTCGGCCGACGTGCGACGAGCCGTCGACGCCGCCGGCACGGAGCCGGTCGTCGTGCAGGTCCTGCACGTGGCGGGTGGAACGGACCGGACAGCAGAGCCGCTCGCGAACCTCGGCGCGGGAGCGGATCGCGTGGTCGTGACGACACTGCCGGCGTCGGAGGACGCCGCGGTCGAGCATGAGACCTTCGACGCCGCCCCGGACGGCTCCTGGGTCCCCTGCGACCTAGCGGGCCTGCACCCGGTGCGGGCGGCGGCGCTGGAGCTGTGGCGGCTGCGCGAGTTCACCCTCACCCGGGTGCCGCACCCCGGTCCCGAGGTCCTACTCGACGGCACCGCGACCGCCGAGCCGCGCGACCGCAGGCTCTTCGCCCTGGCCGAGGTCCACTCTCTGGAAGTGGTCCGCGGCGTCGACGGGCGGGTCGAGGCGCTACCCGAGCTCGAGCTGGCGCTCGCCGCCTGTCTCGACGCGATCCGCCATCATCCCGGCCCCGGGCGGGGGGCCCGCTCGGGATGGCACCGGGTCACGGTCACGGTGCGGCCCGAGTGGGAGCTCCCGCTCGACGCCTTGCACACCGTCGCCGCGCGGATCGCCCACGCCACTCGAGGACTGTCGCTGGACCAGATCGTGGTGCGGCTCCACGATGTCGGGGGCGACGACCGGGTGGTGCACATGGTCGTCCCGCCCACGACCGGCATCCAGATCGGCGAGAAGGCACCCTCGGATCGTCCCGTGTCCGCCCTCGCCGGCTGGCGGCGTGCCGAAGCGGAGCTGCGCCGCCGGGGCCTGCACCACCCGTGGCAGATCATCCGCCTGCTGACGTCTCCGGGTGCGTCCCGCTCGGACCTGCCCGCCGGGACCTTCACCGAGCTCGACCTGGTCGACGGCGAGTTGCAGGAGGTCGACCGTGAGCCCGGGGCCAACACGGCGGGCGTCGTGGTAGGTCTGCTCTCCAACAACACCTCCCTCCATCCGGAGGGGATGCGGCGGGTCGCCCTGCTGTCGGACCCGAGTCGCGGGATGGGCTCGCTCGGCGAGGCCGAGTGCACGCGGATCCTCGCCGCGATCGCGCTTGCCGAGGAGACCGGCCTGCCGCTGGAGTGGTTCTCGGTCTCCTCCGGAGCACGCGTGTCGATGGACTCCGGTACGGAGAACCTCGACTGGACGGCCGCGGTGTTGCGGGCGCTGGTCGAGGCCACTCAACGTGGGCTGACCGTCAACGTCGTGGTTTCTGGGGTGAACGTCGGTGCGCAGTCCTACTGGGCCGCGGAGGCGACGATGCTCATGCACACCCGCGGCACATTGATCATGGTCGGCGACTCGTCCCTGGTGCTGACCGGCAAGGACGCGCTCCAGCACTCCGGCGCGGTCTCCGCGGAGAGCAACACCGCGATCGGCGGCTTCGTCGGGACCATGGGCCCCAATGGCGAGGCACAACACTGGGCGGCGGACATGGAGCAGGCCTGTCTGCTGCTGCTCCGCCACCTCGGGTTCACCTATGTCGTGCCGGGGGAGACCGGTCCCCGGGTGCTGGTGGTCACCGACCCCGCGGACCGCTCGGTGGTCGCCGCCCCGCACACGGATCCGCAGGTCGCGAACGGGTTCGCGACCGTCGGCGAGGTGTTCGACCCGCGCGGCAACCCGGAGCGGAAGAAGCCCTTCGACATCCGATCGGTCATGTCGGCGGTCTGCGACGCCGACGTCGAGCCGCTCGAGCGCTGGGCGCGGATGCGGGACGCGGAGAACGCCGTGGTGTGGGACGCCCGACTGGGCGGCCACTCGGTCGCGTTGGTCGGCATCGAGTCCCGAGACCTGCCCCGCACGGGACGCCCGCCTTCGGACGGGCCCGGGCGGTGGACGGCGGGGACGCTATTTCCGCTGTCGTCGAAGAAGGTCGCCCGCGCAATCAGCTCGGCGAGCGGGAGCAGGCCCGTCGTAGTGCTCGCCTCGCTGTCCGGGTTCGACGGCTCACCCGAGTCGATGCGGGACCTGCAGCTCGAGTACGGTGCCGAGATCGGCCGTGCGGTGGTCGACTTCCGCGGTCCGATCGTGTTCTGCGTGCTCTCCCGCTACCACGGCGGCGCCTTCGTGGTCTTCTCGAAGCGGCTCAACGACCGGCTCGAGGTGATCGCTCTCGAGGGCGCCCGCGCGTCGGTGCTCGGCGGCGGGCCCGCGGCCGCGGTCGTGTTCGCCCGCGAGGTCGAGCGGCGGGTCAACGCGGACCCACGGGTCCAGAAGGCCCGACGGTCGGTGGAGAGTGCGGAGGCCGCCGAAGCAGTCCACGGCCGCGACGTCGTCGCTGACGTAGTGGACGAGGTGCGCGGGGAGATCCGGTCGCAGGTCGCCGCGGAGTTCGACGCCGTGCACACCGTCGAGCGGGCTCGGGCGGTCGGTTCACTGGACGCGGTGGTGCCGGTCGCCGAGCTCCGACCCCGGCTGGTCGACGCCGTGACCCGGGGCCTGGCTCACTCCCACTGAGCCGACCGGCGACGGGGTCCGCCTCGGAGGCGGACGCCGTCGCTGCTCACCCGAGTGCCGCGGCGATCTCTGTGAGCGCGTGCGCGGTGGTGTCCGGGGCCGAGTAGAAGGCCGAGTGATCGGCGTGGATGCTCATGCGGTTGTCCGCCGGGTGACCCACCTGCGCTGGCAGTCCACCGGCAGCGCGTTGTCCGCCTCGCACACGATGTAGGTCGACGGCACGGTCTGCCACGCGGGGCTCGCACCGGTCGGTTCATCGAACAGCGAGAGGGGCACCGCGCGGAGGCCAGCCCAGAAGAAGTCGACGCCGTCAGGTGGGGCGAGGTTGTAGAACGCGCCGACCACCGCGGCTCGCGGACCGGCGAGGGCGATCGTGCTCTCGCCCACGCGGATCATCGGTTGGTCCCGAAGGGGTGAGCCGGATACCTCTGCGGCCGCCGTCGTCGTCTCGCCGTGCGCGGGAACGGTCGCAGCGAGGAAGACCAACGCGTCCGCGTCGGCGCCGCCCTCGGAGATCACCGTGCCTCCGTAGCCGTGTCCTACCAGGACCACCCGCCGGCCGAGTGCCTTCCGAGATGCGACCACGTCGCGGACGACCCTTGCGTCGTCGAGGAGCGAGGTGAAGGGCAGCTCCGGGCTACGGTGTCGTACTCCCCCGCAGCCGGTGGGTGATCGGAGCCCAATACCAGGCCCCGTGGAACAGGCCGTGGACAAGCACGATGTCGGTGGATACCGCCGGCGGTGGCATCTGGAGCTCCTTCGGGTTCAGGACTGCGGACACGGACGCCTGGGACACCGCGGGGGTACGCATCGACGGCGCCCACCCGGCTGGGGTGAGCGCCGTCGGTCGCGTCTGTGGGTCAGCGGTCGGGGTCGCAGGCGGCCCCGAGAGCGTCGAAGATCGTCGTCGGGTGGTCGGAACCCTCGGTGAAGTCGCCGATTTCCTTCCAGCGGACAGCGACGTCGCCGGGGCCGAAGTCGCCATGGAGGCGCACCCCACGGCTGCGCTCCCAGCGGACCAGCGCGCCCCAGCCGCCGCCGGTCTCCAACACCTGTCCGCTCAGGGGGCACGACTCGTGGGCCAGTGCGAGGACGAACGGGCTGAGCCGCTCCGGGGTGAGCTCGAGCAGCGGGCCCTCGAACATGCTCCCGGTCATGTCGGTGAGCCCCATCGGCGCCACCGCGTTGACGCGGACGCCCGACTTCGCACCCTCGAACGCGAGGGTCTTCGCCAGCGACACGACGCCCCCCTTGGCCGCCGAGTAGTTGGCCTGCCCGAAGTTGCCGTGCAGACCAGCACCCGACGTCGTGAGCACGATCGAGCCCGACCCCTGCGCCAGCATGTGCGGCCACACGGCCGCCGCGCACCGCCTCGACCCGTTGAGGTGCAGGTCGATGATCTCGTCCCAGACCTCGTCGGTCATCTTGCGGAACGACGTGTCCCGCACGATTCCCGCGTTGACCACCAGCGAGTCGACCCGGCCGAACTCGGCGAGGGCGATCTCGACCATGCCGGCTCCGTCGCGGGCGTCACACACGGCGGGCGCGGCGGTGCCGCCTGCGTCGCGGATCTCCGCGACGACGGCGTCCGCGGCGTCGGGGTTGCGGGCGTTGACCACGACGGAGGCGCCCGCGGCGCCGAGGTCCACCGCGTACCGGCGGCCCAGGCCGCGGCCTGCTCCGGTGACGACCACGGTCGCGCCCGCGAAGTCGAGCGGGGGGGCGGTCATCGGCTCACCGGGTCGAACACGCCGCGCCCGACCAGCTGGTGCAGGTCCTCGCGCAGCCGGAACTTCTGGATCTTGCCCGCGGGGGTGCGCGGCAGCTCGGTCCGGATCTCCAGCCGCTCCGGCCAGTACTGCTTGGCCATCCCGTTCTCGGCGAGGTGCGCGGCGAGGTCGGCGAGGGTCGGAGGTGCCCCGGCGGGCACGACGACGGCGCACGCCCGCTCGCCCAGCCGCTCGTCGGCGTAGCCCACCACCGCGACCTCAGCCACCGCTGGATGGGTGTACAGCACGTTCTCGATCTCCACGACCGGGATGTTCTCACCCCCACGGATGATGATGTCCTTGGTCCGGCCGCTGATTCGGATGCCGCCGTCCGGTGTCCGGTAGCCGACGTCCCCGGTGTCGAACCAGCCGTCGGGCGAGACCACCGAGTCGTAGAGGTCTCGCCGCGCCAGGTAGCCGACGAACATGCTCGGCCCGCTGGTCAACAGTCTGCCAGGTGAGCCGTCGGGGACGTCGGCGCCCTCGTCGTCGGCGATTCGGACCCGCATCAGGCCGGTGAGCTGCCCTTCACTGGCCGAGACCTCTTCGGGGGTGGCCTCAGGGGTGTGGATGGTGCAGATGCCGCACTCCGACGTGCCCCAGAGCGACATGAGCTTGGCCCCGAGGACAGCGGTCGCCCTGGGCGGTAGCGAGGACGGGATGGGGGCGCCCGCGCAGACGAAGTACCGGAAGGTCGAGAGGTCCGCGTCCACCGTCGCCTGTGCCGCCACGGCGTCGACGACGAAGGGCGTGGCGGACAGCGTCCAGGTGACCTGCTCCTCACCGACCAGGCGGACGAACGCCGTCGGGTCCCACACGTCCTGGAACACGATCTTCATGCCGCGGGACAGGGGCTGGAGCATCCCCCAGAGGAAACCGGTGAGGTGACCCATGGTCGAGGCCATGAATGCCACGTCGTCTCCGGTCAGCCGCAGGCTGTCGAACAGTGGGTTGCCCGCGGACCACAGGGTGTTGTTCGTGTGCAGTGTGCCCTTCGGCTCACCGGTGGTGCCGGACGTGTACATCAGCGAGACGACCTCGTCCGGACCGCGGTGCAGGGTGTCGAGCGGTCCGGCCCCGGAGCGGTCGGTCTCCAGCATGTCCCGCTCGAAGGAGAGCAGACCCGCAGGCGGCTCGCCACCGACGACGACCGCGTGCTCGAGCGAGGGCACGGCCTCGACCAGCTCGCTCGCCAACCCGGCGTGGGAGAAGCCCCGGAAGGTGTCGGGGACGAAGAGCAGGCGCGATCCCGCGCGCCCGAGCATGAACTCCAGCTCGCGCCGCCGGAAGATCGCCACCAACGGGTTGACCACGGCGCCGACCCTCATGGCCGCGAGGGTGATCGCCGCGAACTCCCAGCCGTTGGGCAGCTGGATGGACACCACCTCGTCGCGCTGCACACCCAGTGCTCGCAGCCCGTGGGCGATCCGTTCGACCACGGTCGCGAGCTGCCCGTAGGTCATCGTGTCCGGAACGCGGCTGCCGTCGCGGTAGGTCACGATCGCCGCCTTGTGTGGGCTGGCCGCGGCGTGGTCGAGGAAGTCGTCGAGCATCGTCCGGTCTCGCCAGTAGCCGGCTGTGCGGTAGGCCTGCGTGTCCGTCGGATCGTGGGGCCGCCGCGAGTCCGCCAGGACGGACGCGGCGCGTGGTGCCACCGTATCGGGCATCGAACACTCCTTCGTGACGATTAGGACTCGACTGCGGACAAAGAGGTGTCTAGGGGACGACGTCGGGGGTGAGGGTGCCGTGGCAGGACAGGAGCAGGCGCTCTGCCGGACCGCGAACCTCGAACTCCGCGGTGACGATCCGCCTGCCTGCACGCACTACGCGACCGTGCCCGGTGAGCGGCGCCCCGACCGGTATCGGCCGGTGCATGGTCACGTCGACGCTCGCGAGGAGGTGAGCGCGCGGGTCGTGGGCGCGGACGAGCTCGTGCAGGGCGGTCTCGGCCATGGCGACCTGCATCCCCCCGTGCATGGTGCCCTTGCGGTTCGCGGTTCCGGGGAGTGAGCACAGGTCGAGCAGGACGTCCGTGCCCACCTCGGGTCGCACGTCGGTCGCCACTCGGGCCCGCACGAGGTCGTGGAGGGTGCGTGGGTCGGCCGCCGGGGTGTCGACGAGGTGTCCGCCGCCCGTGTCGGGGTCCGGGTCGTCGTCGAGGATCGCGAACCACCCGCTCGCCAGGGCGACCGTGCGCCCGTCCCGACCGCGGACGTCTCCCAAGGCGTGGACCAGAAGGCCACGGCTGCCGACGACCGTGGCCGACCCGACGAGTGACTCGCCGCCGTACAGCCAGGCATCCAGGAGGTCGATCCGCAATGACGCCGTGCGGCACCCGCCGCCGGCCGGTGCGGTGGTCAAGGCGCTGCGGCCCAGCGCGGTGTCCACCAGCATCCCGAGCAGCGCCGGGGGAGGCTGGTCCGTGGGCCCGAGACCCGGCGGCACCGTCTGCCGGAAGCGCACCTCGCCGTGACGGGCCTCGACCAGCTCGATGGCCGTCGCGAGCTCGGGGGTGCAGTGCGGGGCCCCGCTGGACACCTGCGCGAGACCGGTGAGCCCGCCCTGGGCGGTCGAAGCGTCCACGGTCAGAGCCTGCCCTGTGCCTCGCGGCTGACGACCAGCGAGGCGTTCTGTCCCCCGAACCCGAAGGCGTTGACCTGGATCCAGTCGACGTCACGCTTGCGCGGCTCGTGCAGTACCAGGTCGAAGTCGATGCCGGGCTCGGGGTTCGTGGTTCCCCCGGTCTGCACCACGATGCCGCGGTGCATGCCCTCGAGGGCGCTCGCCAGGCCCAGCGCGCCCGCGCCGCCCGCGGGGTGCCCGAGTGTGCCCTTGATCGAGCTGACCGACACCTCACAGCCTGGCCCGCCGAAGAAGCCGTTGATGGCGGCGATCTCGGCGGTGTCACCCTTGGGCGTCCCGGTGCTGTGCGCCGCGAGGACGTCGATCCGGTCCGGGGCCGTCTCGGCCTCGCCGATCGCGAGCTCCATTGCGAGCCGCTCCCACTCACCCGACGGGTTCGGCGTGGACGGGTGGTACGCCTCCGACGAGGTTCCCCACCCCTGGACCCAGGCGTGTACCCGGGCACCCCGCCTTCGTGCGTGCTCCGCGCTCTCCAGGACGAACATTCCGGAGCCCTCGCCCATGACCATGCCGGACCGGTCGACGTCGAACGGCAGGCATGCGCGGCTCGCGTCGGTCACCGCGCCGCCCATCCCATATCCGTAGCGGGCGTAGGCGCTCGCCGGGACGAATCCGTCGTCGCCGACACCCCAGGCCAGGCCGCCCTCGGTCCCGCCGACGAGTGCGACGTCGACCTGGCCCGAGGCCACCATCCGAGCACCGAACCCGATCGCGTCGAGTGACGAGGCGCAGGCAGTGCTGAGCGTGAGGCAGGGTCCGTGTAGGCCCCAGTTCATGGCGATCTGGGCGGCGGCCATGTTCGGCCAGACCTTGATCATCAACTTGGGCGGCGCTGCGGCCCGTCCGTCGCGCTCGACGTCGAACTGGGCGCGTTCGAGAGTCTGGGTGCCGGTCTTGGCCGACCCCACCACCGTGGCGGTGCGGAGCTCGTCGAGGTGCTCGAGACCGGCGTCGAGCAGGGCGCTGGTGACCGCGGCGCCCGCGTGCTGGGCGAACGGGTCGATGCCGTCGATCTTGGAGCGGATCCACTCGGGCGGACGAAAGCCCTCGATCGGGGCCCAGTACTCGAAGCGGTCGGGGTCGTCCGCCGTCCACGGCGTCTCCCGGATGGCGAGGTCGCCCGCGACGAGCCGGTCGACCAGCTCAGTGGGGCTGAACCCCAGTGCGGACACGACGCCGACACCGGTGATCGCGACATTCATTCCCATGCGGGTGCTCCTCCCGTCGGTGTCGCAACCGTAGCCATTGTCCGTGACATCGTCAAAGAAAATGGCCAATGTCGAGCCGGTCCGGCGCCCGGCTACGCTGCGGCGATGGCGGACAGCGGATCGGGGGCAGCGTGACCCTCGCCAATGATCCGTTCCCTCCGGTCACCCCACACCGGGTGAACGTCCGTCAGGACAGTGCGAAGGCGCTCCTGCTCGTCGTGATCGGCGACTTCGCCTGGCGAGAGGGCGGGCCGATCTGGTCGTCGGTACTCCTGGACGCGCTATCGGAGCTGGACATCGAGGTGAATGCCGCCCGCAAGGCGTTGCGGCGCACTGCGGAGTCCGGCTTGATCTCCGCGGGTCGGGAGGGGCGCCGCGTCCACTGGTCCATCACAGCTCGCGGCCAGGAGGTGCTCGCGAGCGGCGACGTGCAGACCTACGGCTGGGCGGACCGGGACCGCTCGTGGGACGGTCGGTGGCTGATGCTGTCGCTGACGATCCCCGAGGCGCAGCGCAACCTCCGCCACCGACTGCACACACGGCTGGAGTGGGCGGGACTGGGGTCACCGGTTCCCGGTCAGTGGCTCACTCCGCACTGGTCGCGCGCGAACCTCGTCGCGTCCGCCATCCGTGAGCTGGGCCTCGAGGAACACGCTCACTCCATGATCGGTACCATCGGGCCGATCGGGAGCGAGGAGGACCTCGCGAGGTCCGCCTTCGACCTGGCCGCCCTGCGGCAGCAGTACGACGACTTCGTCCGCGACCATGAGCAGGTGAAACCCGCCGACGATCGCGAGTGCTTCGTGGCCGTCGTCGAGCTCGTCCAGGACTGGCGCCGATTCCCGTACCTCGACCCCGACCTGCCAGAGCGCTTCCTCCCCGTCGACTGGCCGGGCGACCGGGCCGCGCGTCTGTTCCAGGACCGCTACCGGGCCTGGACCGAGGGCGCGCAGCGGCACTGGCGGGCGCTTCGCGGACGGTCGTGAGCCGGGGCTGCTCACTGGTGCACCTTCCTTGTGTCCGGGTCTGCTGGGAGGGTTCGGATGCACCACTGGTGGCCACCGGGTGATCGCCCTGCTCGCTTGACCGTTCGAGGTCCACTGTGAGTTCTGTGGGGCCCGGTGGTCCCCGGTAC